>NZ_BCVK01000065.1 GCF_001591705.1 Lactococcus cremoris subsp. cremoris NBRC 100676
CCCATCAAAGTAATTTGACATGGCGGTTAGACGTTTTTTCCACCAATCATAGCCATCTTCAGCCATCTTTTCCCAATTATAAGTTGGGAATCCCCAGTTTTGTCCATTTACGGCAAAAACATCAGGAGGCGCACCAGCTTGTTTATCAAGATGGAAAAGTTCGGGATGGGTCCACGCATCTACAGAATCGTGAGCAATTCCAATCGCTATGTCTCCTTTTAAAGCAATTCCTAATTTATGACAATAATCT
Source organism: Lactococcus cremoris subsp. cremoris NBRC 100676 (assembly GCF_001591705.1). GTDB lineage: Bacteria > Bacillota > Bacilli > Lactobacillales > Streptococcaceae > Lactococcus > Lactococcus cremoris. The sequence continues at coordinate 251 of NZ_BCVK01000065.1, forward strand.
ACTGCTTCAGTAAGTTGAGAATGGAGAAGATATTGCACAAAAATATATAAATCTAACTGGCTAGTCTCTTTTTTTAATTTATCAAATAAATTTTTATCATAATTCGCATTTTTTCCCCAAGCTAAAAAATTAGCACTCTTATTAATGTCTCTCAAATAGGAAAAACAGGCATAGGCCTTCAACCATTCTTCATTTTGTTTATAAAATTGTTGATAAGACTTGGTTTTTTGATATTTTACGGCTAAATTTTGATAAATAATTTGCGCATATTCCCACTTTAATGCCAGACATCTTTCATAATCTATCTTTTCTAAAGAATTTAGTTCTGATTCTAAAATCAAAAGTTTTTCTTGTTGCTCTTTTGTGTAAGATTTCCAAAATTCATGAATGTCTAAATAGAGTGGATGCAAAGCAAAAACGGAAATTGTCCGATAAGGATAGGAATCTCGCCAATCCATAAAAGTCGTCGTATCATTAATTGGTAGTAATTGGATGACATCCATGCCAGAGCGATAGGTAAAATCAGCCAATTTCTTAAGGTCTGAGAACTGACCTACTCCGCTAGAGTTTTCCGTTCTAAGAGAAAAAACTGGGACTGCTATTCCGGTATGGTAAGCTTTTTCTCCATAGGGTTCAATTGAAAATGTGTTAGTTACCATCTTTTCTTACTCCTTAAAATTTTTGAAATTGATTTAGAATAATTAAAGAGAACGTTTTCTTTTATTATATCTTTTTTAAAATAAATATACCAATATTTAGTGTGATTTTTCAGAAAATTAATAATAAAAAATGAACTTGATAACTTTTGTTTCTATTAAACTACACTTAAGAGTAAAACGTAATAAAAAAAGTTACTGGTAGACTATACCAATAACTTTTTTATTAATCTTCTTTCAAGAAGTTGGTCAAAACACCATTAATAAATCGACTAGATTTTTCATCGCTAAAGTCTTTTGAAAGCTCGATAGCTTCATTGACTGCCACGACATTTGGTGTATCTGTAAATAATATTTCATAAGTAGAAACTTGAAGAATGGCTTGTTCAACAAGTGTTAATCGTGAAAACGACCAATTTTTTGCTAGATATTTAGAAATATTTATTTCTAAATCTTCTTTTTTCTCTAAGACTCCATCAACAAGTTGAGTAAAATATTCTGGAGCTTCCAGATCTTCTGCTCTATCATTGTCGTAGTTAAGTACGAAATGTTTTGTTTCTTTTAAAAGATCTGATAAGTGAGATTCGGCAGTCGTTTCAGCCTGCTGTAACTGCTCATCAAGCTCTTCTTTTAAGGTATTTGGAACAAATAAATCGCTTGTGTACTTTTCAAGAATATTTTCATGAAGGAAAGAGAAGGTTTTTTGGAAAGTTTCAAAAGTCTGCTCGGTTGTTGCATTTTCTGGCAGATTTTTGAAAAATTCTAATACTTTTGGTGCAACTGGCTCTTCATCAAGCTCAATTTGGAACAAACGAATAAGTTTGAGGTTATCCATAATTCCTGAAAATAAATTTGTTGCTTCATATTCATTCATTTTCTTAGCGTAACCACCAAAATCACGCATGAAAGCAAGTGCTTTAGCGACATTTGTTTTTTCGATATCTTTAACACCGAGAATCTCGTAAATTTCGTAGATTGCTTCTAAAGGTTGAGATAGTCCTTTAGGAAACTTACGAACAATAATTCGTTCATCACGAAAATCAACGTCAAAACGAATCGTTTGAGAAAGTTCTGTTTCTATCTTCTCAACATTTTCACGAAAAGAACTTACGACACTGGTTGCCATTTCCTTTTGTACAGCGTAAGAAAACAATACTTGGACCGCTCGTTGACGAATTTGGTGTTGCGTGAGCGTTTTAGGCATCAAAAAATCCCTCATCAAACAAGTCTTCAAGCGCTGGTTTTGGTTGTTTTTCAGTCATAATTCCTACAACATGGATATTGACTTCATCAACAACAATTTCAGTAGCTTGAGCAACTGCTTCTTTCACTTCTTTTTGGATTTTTGTAGCAACCGCTGGTAGGCTCACACCATAAGTGAGATAAACGTAGATATCAACTGCTACTTTATCATCTTTTGAGTCAATATAAACGCCCCGTCCTTCATTTTTCTTCCCTAAACGGTCTGAAAAACGTTTATTACGAAGAGCATGTACGCCTTCAATTTTGGCTGTTGTGATACCGATAATCACTTCAAGAACTTCAGGGGCAATGACAATATCCCCAAGTTCTTCAGAATGTACAGTTTTTTCTGCCATTTTGCTTTCTCCTTTTGTCTTTGCAAATTTTTCTAATTAGAAAAATTTCACTTACAAAATGAATTTTCTTTACTGACGAAGTCTTAAAACTTCATAAAGTTACTGACAAACCGCTGTCAGTAACTTTTTTCAGTAATCGTGCTGACTTAAGCACGTTTTAAGTATTCACCTGTTTGTGTGTTGATTTCAAGTTTTGTTCCAACTTCAACGAAGTCAGGAACGTTAACAACAAGACCTGTTTCCATAGTGGCTGGTTTACCTGAACCTGTTACTGTTGCACCTTTAATTGATGGTTGTGTTTCAGTAACTTCAAGAACAACTGTTGTTGGAAGTTGAATACCAATTACTTCTGTACCGTAAAATTGGATTTTAACATCTGTATTTTCAAGAACGTAAAGAAGTTCATCTTTAACTTGTTCTACTGGAATTTCATATTGTTCGTAAGTTTCATTGTTCATGAAGTTAGCAATATCATCCATTGAATAAAGGTATTGAGCTGTCACTGTTTCAATCACAGCTTGTTCAAACTTATCTTCAGGACGGTAAGTGTCATCAAATGTTGAACCTGAGCGTACGTCTTTAAGCTTCATACGCATGATTGTATTTCCTTTACCTGGTTTGTGATGACTTGCTTCCATAACGCGGAGAAGTTTTTCCCCATTCAAAAATGTCATGCCTGATTTAAGGTCTTTTGCTAAAACCATGTTTATGTTTCTCCTAGTATTTATAAATTTAGATATTCTGCCTTTTTTCTTTTTGTCAGTAATTTTCTGTACACAAAAGAAGTAAAATGACAGGATTTAACATCTTATTTTATCACAAGTTATTGCTTTTTTCAAATAACGATAAGCTCTTTTGGCGCTTTTGTCAGGACTTCACAGCCATTTTCTGTCACTAATAAGTCATCTTCAATTCTAACTCCCCCAAATTCAGGAAGATAAATTCCCGGCTCATCAGTAATTATCATTCCGGATTTTAGTTGGTTTTCGGTCATCGACTGATTAAAATAAGGAATTTCATGAACATCTAAACCAAGACCATGACCAATTCCATGCGTAAAATATTGCCCAAAATCAGCTTTTTCAATAACTTCTCGTGGGATATTATCGTATTGTGCATAAGTCATCCCTGCTTTAACTTGTTTGATGAGTGCCTCATTAGCTTTACGAACGGTCTCATAGATTGTTCGCATTTTGTCATCAACAGAGCCAACAAAGATTGTCCGTGTCATATCACTTGCATAATGCTCATAATAACAACCAAAATCAATGGTTACTGGATCGCCAAATTGAATCATTTTACTCGTCGCAACGCCATGCGGTAAACTGCTTCGTTTGCCAGAGGCAACAATCGTTTCAAAAGAAATTCCGCTCGCCTCTAAATCACGCATTTTAAAATCAAGAAAATTAGCAACTTCGATTTCAGTTCGGCCTGGTTCAATAAATCTTAGAGCTGACATAAAGGCTTCGTCAGCAATTTCACAGGCTTTTTTTATCAAACTTATTTCTGATTCGTCTTTGATTTGGCGAAGTTCCAAAACAAAATTGCTGGTAGAAAAAAAGGCTAATTTTGTGGCCGCCTTGGATAACCTTTTAAAGAAAGCATAATCGACTGTTTCCTCAAAAGCCATATTTTTAACTGATTCACTTGCTGATAATTCTGTCAGTAAACTGATAGGGTCTCTCGTCTCAATAATTTCAAAATTTTTGATTAAGCCACGCGCCATCTCACTGTAACGACTGTCTGTCATAAAAATATTGCGCTTTTGGGTCAAAAAAACTGTACCCGCGGTTCCAGAAAATCCTGTCAAATAAAAAATATTTTTCATATCAGTAATCAATAAACTATCAATATTTTCTGTCAGCATTTTTGCTTTTAATTTTTCAATTCTCATTTTGCTCTCCTTTAAATATAAAATTAAATGATAGAATGACCTCATCATTTTCTTCCATGATAACACAAAAACTCTAACATGAGTTAACGTTTTCTTTTAATTTTTATTTACTTTTTAAGAGGTAAAAGCGCATCAGCCAATTTAGCGAATTCCTCAATGGACAAAGCTTCTCCACGTATCGTTGGCGAGATTTCTGCTTGTGCCAATAATTTTTCTATTTCTGGTTTACTGTCTTTTCCAAATGCTGCTTGCATGTTATTCATCAAGGTTTTACGACGGTGAACAAAGCTACTGTGCATCGTTTTAAAGAACCATTCTTCATCTTCTACTTCAACTAAAGGTTCTTCACGTCGAACCATTTTCAAAATAGCCGAATCGACATTTGGGGCAGGAATAAAGACTGTTCGTGGGACGATAAAGGCGACACTTGCTTCCATATAATATTGAACGGCAATTGATAATGAGCCGTAAGCCTTGGTTTTAGGTCTTGCAGCAATTCGGTCTGCCACTTCTTTTTGCATCATCACAACGAATTCAGAAAAAGGAATTTTGCTTTCAATCAAATGCATCAAAATCGGAGTAGTGATGTAGTAGGGCAAATTCGCAACCACTTTAATTGGTAAATTTGGATTTTTAAATTTTTGAATTTCAGAAAGTAAATCAACTTTCAAAATATCTTCCGATACCAAAGTAAAATTATCGTAAGGCGCCATCGTTTCTTCTAAAATTGGAATCAAAGATTTGTCAATTTCAAAAGCCATAACCTCAGCGGCTTCTTCTAAAAGATACTGTGTTAATGAACCAATTCCGGGTCCAATTTCGATGACGTTCACTTCTTTGGACAAGTCAGCCGTCTCCGTAATTTTGGTCAAAATATTATGGTCGGTCAGGAAATTTTGACCAAATTTTTTCTTAAAATTAAAATCATGGCGACGTAGAATGTCTTGAGTACGAATGATATTTGAGATGCGGTCTATATTATTTTCTGTCATTTTTTCTTTCTTTTATTTATATCTAATTTTTTACTGACAAATCTGTCTTGAAATGAAAGTAATCTATAATTGACTAATTTAAGGTTCAGCCTTAATAATCATATTTTGTTTCTTTAAATAGTTATTTCATCAGTAATTTTTCATTACTTTTTCAATCTGTTCTATTGTAATTTTAAACATATTAAGTCGTTTCTTAATTTGTTTGCCATTAGCATAGCCAATCCTTAATTCTTCACATAGAAATTCTCGACGCTTTCTACTGTCAGCAGCCATAATTAAACCAAATCTCATTAAATCAGTTTGGGTCAAATCTGCTGACGAATCTGTCAGTGATGATTTTTCACCAAAAACCTCTGACAAAGCTTGATTGAGTGCCGCAAAATTTGCATGTTCAACACCAAGTGACCCTTTTCCTTTGGGTTTTGCTTCATCACGATTTAGAAATGCATGACCAGCTTGCGGGATTGCTTGCATAATAATTTTTCGAATCCGTTCTCCTTGAAAATCTGGGTCAGTAAATACAATAATCCCCCGTTTTTCTTCAAGTACTTTCAAACGTTCTAAATCTCTGTCATCAATAGAAGATCCCCCTGTTTCATAGGTATCGCAGTCAAAATAACGTTTAAGATTTGCCGTATCATCTCGCCCTTCTACCACAATCACTTCATTAATTTTTGGTTTTTCTATCATATTTTATTAAATACTTCTCTTTATCTTTCCGATTTTTAAGGATAATAACTTTGTCCCAAACAGCAAATTCACTTATTTTTTGCTCAATTTGGGGAAATTCTTTTTCTGGAAAAGTCCAAACAAAGTTTAAAAACTCCAGATAGTCTTTATCCCATTTTTCTCTGAACTCTTCAGCCATATCTGATCGATTTTTATGAAATAATCGCACGAGAATTGAACGTTTTATGACTCGAAAGACAGTCTTAAATCTTGAACCTTTTAACCAAACAATCTCGTCTATATAAGGGAGTCGTTCAGATAAACTTGAACCATAATTACCGTCAATAATTCCATTTTCATTTTGAGAAATGAAATCTCTTGTGGCTTCACGCAGTTTTATTCTACCAAGATCACTTGGATGTTTATGGAATACTTTATCCAAGTGTAAGACAGGGTAATCCGTCTTTTTTGCTAATTCTCTTGCTAAAGTTGATTTCCCGCTACCTGAACTACCGATAATAATAATTTTCATAAAAATAGCTCCTAGCAAAACTAAGTAATTACTCTACTTTTTCAGGTCAAAAATTTTCAAAGCATTTTCGTTTGTTGCCTCAGCAACTTCTTCCATTGAAATCCCACGTAAATCAGCTATTTTTTCAACAACATACTTCGTATATCCTGGTGTGTTTTCTTTGCCCCGATAAGGAGTTGGTGTCAAATAAGGAGCATCGGTTTCAACTAAAATCTTATCCAACGGAAGTAAACGAGCCGCTTCTTGAACATCCAACGCTTTTTTGAAAGTTACCACACCTGAGAATGAAATATTCATACCAAGTTCAACAAACTTGAGTGCTTCTTCAGCTGTTCCTGAGAATGAATGCATAATCGCACCAGCAGTCCCGACACCTTCTGATTTAATAATTTCATAAGTATCAGAAAGAGCATCCCTCGTATGAACTTGAAAAGGAATTCCTAATTCTTTTGAGATTTGAATTTGTCTTCTAAAAACTCGTTCCTGAACCGCTTTAGGAGAGACCATCCAATGATAGTCCAAACCAATTTCACCAACAGCAATTACTTTTTTGCTTCTTCCTTTTGTCAGTAAATATTCCTCAGCAGCAGTATCAAATTCAGCAGCATCATCAGGATGCCAACCAATTGTTGCATAAGCTGACTCAAATTTATCAGCCAATAAAAGCGCAGCATCGTTTAACTGATAATTACTTCCTACATTATTTATTTTTGTGACGCCAAAGGATTGAGCTTTACTTATTTCTTCTTTGACACGTCCTTCAAATTCAATAGTATTAAGATGCGTATGTGTATCAAAAATCTCTATCATTTTATTATCTATCCTTGTATGTACTATTTAAAAATCAATAATTAATTCGTTAAAATTACAAAATCTTCTATTTTCTCAATTTCACTTTTCTTATTTTTAAATTGCACTCGTTCTGACCTATTCCTTTTCACAAGAAAATATCTTCTGTCAGTAAATTTTTAAATCAAATCATTCTTCTTCTCATTTTTAAAATAAAAGAAGCCATATGCATTTATATTATATCATATCTGTAAGGCTCTTTCATTACTTTTTCAAATTGCTTTCTTATTTCATTCTCTAAAAAACTTGTCAGCAACCTTTAACTTTATCAAATTAAATTATAAACCACTGTCAGTAAAATTTTATTGCTTATATCCTTAAAAATCTCTTTCTTAATTTCCATAAATTACACACCCTAGCAGCTGCTTGACAAATGTCACCTAAAGATTTACAGTTGTAAACAGGAGGAATGAAATGGACAATTCAAAGTTATTTGACGACGTTGCAACTGAAGAAGAGCTACTGAAAAATGATTATCGTAAATATCATGGTGAAAATATGGATATTTATTATAATGCAACAATTTGTGAACATGCAGGTGAGTGTGTCCGAGGTAATCCGCTAGTATTTGAGGTTGGACGTAAGCCTTGGATTATTCCAGATAATGGCGATACCCCTTCTAATCAAACAGTAATCAATAGATGCCCTTCTGGTGCCCTAAAATATCTAATCAAGGAGAAATAATAAATGGAAATTATCGAAAAGCAAAATTTATTCGAACTACTTTCAGATAATGGGGAAGTCATCGGGGAAATGAATTATATGAATATGAAAAATTCAATAATTATTACTCATACAGGCGTAGCACTTGATTATCGAGGCCAAGGCTTGGCAGAAAAATTAGTTCTTGCCGGAATTGAAAAAGCTCGACATGAAAATATTAAATTGGGTGCAACTTGCCCCTATGCAGCCGAGTATTTTAGAAAACATAAAGAAGAACTTGCTGATATTTTAAAATAAAAGTATTGATGAAATATTAATCCTAAGGCCTCTATCAAGGTCTTTTTTTTACTACTTCTATGTAAAAGTTCTATCCATTTTTCTAAATTTTTTGTTATTTTTAGACTAATTTTTGATTAAAAATTATTAAATTGTGTTGTAAGTTCACAATTATTTTGCTATAATGACTTATTATTTTATTCACAAAATAGAAAATGAAATTATTAGGGAGAACTTATGAAGGAGAAACTAGCTGGTAAAGACTATCTTTTTATTGGATCAATGTTATTTGGACTTTTTTTCGGTGCTGGAAATTTAATTTTCCCTATCCATATGGGTCAAGAAGCAGGTGCTGCTATCTCTCAAGCCAATTTTGGTTTTTTAGTTACAGCAGTTGGATTTCCATTTTTAGGAATTATTGCATTAGGAATATCACAAAGTAATGGCGTCTTTGAATTGGCTACCCGAGTCAATCGTATTTATGCCTATATCTTTACGATTTTACTTTATTTGGTCATTGGTCCCTTTTTTGCACTGCCACGTCTAGCAACAACTTCGTTCGAAATTGGAATTTCTCCATTTTTATCTAACAAACTTCAAACCCCACTTTTAGCACTCTTTAGTATCCTATTCTTTGGTACTGCTTGGTTTTTATCTAGAAAACCCACAAAACTATTGGATTATATTGGCAAATTTTTAAATCCACTTTTTCTAGTCTTGTTAGGTTTAATCTTAATCATCGCTTTTAGTCACCCTCTTGGATCCGTTCACCAAGCAGAGGTTGGTAAACTTTATCAAAATTCTGCTTTTATGAATGGTTTTACTCAGGGCTACAATACACTTGATGCATTAGCAGCCTTAGCTTTCGGAATTATTATTATCACAACGATTCGTCAGCGGGGAGTTAAAAATCCCAAAATTATTGCTAAGGAAACCATTAAAGCCGGTTTGATTAGCGTAGGACTTATGGCTATAATTTATACTTGCCTCTCTTACTTAGGAGCCATGAGCGTAGGAAAATTTGCGATAAGTGAAAATGGTGGAATTGCCCTTGCCCAAATTTCCAATTACTATCTTGGAACTTTTGGAATGATTATCTTGGCTTTGATTGTTATCATTGCCTGTTTAAAAACTGCTGTTGGGTTGATGTCTGCTTTCTCTGAAACCTTCGTAGAATTATTTCCAAAAAGAGAATATCGCTTTTACTTAATGATCGTTAGTATCCTCCCTTGTATTTTTGCAAATATCGGTTTAACAAAAATCATAGAACTTTCTGTTCCAGTGCTTATGTTTTTATATCCATTAGCAATCACACTTATCCTTTTAGCCTTATTAGGTCCAGTTTTTCAACATTCTAAACTTGTCTATCAAATAACCACCGCCTTCACACTTTTGGCTGCTATCGCCGACGGACTCAATGCACTTCCAAATCCGCTAAAATCACTTAAGCCTATCGCGGCCATTCTCAATTTTGCCAAAGACTTTCTCCCCTTCTTCTCTCTTGGAATGGGCTGGATTCTCCCAGCAGTCCTTGGATTTATAATCGGTTGTTTAGTCCACTTTTTAAAAAGAATCACAAATAAATAAAAGAGCTTCTAATATTTAGGAGCTCTTTTATTTATTTTTAAAGACCGCACTTCTAAGAAGTTATTTTATATTTAGTGATGTATCTTTCATTTCTTTACAAGCCAATGCTCAATCGTTTTCCAATTTTCCTTCGTAACAATCAGTCTAGGGATATTACTATACTTAGTTTCATTAGTAACCACTCCTGGGGAAAGCGTAAATATTCCACTGATTCCGTCTTTGAGCATATAATTTTCTAAATCTTTATTTTGAGCCCCATAAGGATAAGCAAAAACATTCCCCTTTTTATTTAATTCTTCTTGAAAAGTTTTTTGACTTTTTAAATAATCTTTTTGGACTACTTTTTTCGAAATATTTGTCGATAAAACTGGTTCAAGATTTTCCTGATAATGTAAGTCGTTTGTGTGCAAACCAGATATCACCAAAGGATTTTCATCCATCTCCTTTATTTCTTTCCACGAAGACATTTGTGAACCATCAATCGTTTGACCAACTTTTCCGGTAATAATAAATTGGGTAAAAGGTAAGTCAAACTCTTTCATTACTGGATAAGCATTTTCTGTCAGAGATTTATCGATATCATCAAAAGTAATGACAACCGCTTTGCCTATTACCTCTTTTTTATTAATTTTAGAGATGAGTTGTTCAGACGTTAAAACCGATATGTGATTTTCTTTCAAAAATTCCATTTGTTTTTCAAAATCCTCTAAAAAAACATTGTATTCATGTAACTGCGAATTTTGAGAAATTGTTGAAGCAAAGCTTGTGATAGGTGTATCTTTGAGAACACGATGATAACAAAGGACAATAATTCCATCATTATCCTGAAGTAAACTCTCATAAGCGAAATCAGGTTGTTCTTTTTTGCTCTCTTTCACATATTCTTCTGTTTCACGAGTAGACATGATTACTAAAAACCCTATGATTAAAAACATGACTAGCAAAATAACATTTTTTTCTTGTATTTCATCTGCTTCTAGTCCTCCTTTGTTAGGATATACAGAGATGGAATCGTAAGTATTTAAAGCATACAAAATAATGAATAAATCACATCTTCCCAATTTGTTATTGGAAAACCAATGATTACTAAAATAGAGATAATTCCATCACTATAGATTCCTAATATAGAAAGTGCTAAGAATATAAAAATACTTAAAATAAAGCCCCAACACATGAAGACAGCCATAAATTCAAAAAAATGTCTTTTTTTCTTTTTCTTACGTATAACTAACCCGAATTGCTAGTTGATTATTTAGCCATGACTTGATACCCGATAGAATATCTTAAAGTCTATGGTTCCAGTGATTTAGCTGATTTTAACAGTAAAGAATACGCTAAAAGTATCATCTCTAATTTCAATTGAAAACCTTGAGGCGAACGACTTTTACAACGCTCAGCTCCTAGATTTGTCAAAAAAGAGAAAACTCGCTCAATCACTTTTCTACGTTTTGAAAAATTAGGGAAAAGGATTTTCTTTTGCTTCATGTTCTTCCTGACAGGTGTCATTAGATCAATTCCTTCTAATTCCAGCCTATCATGCAGTGACTGACCTAGATATCCCATATCTCCAAGGACTGTTGGTGTCCCAAATTGACTCAACACTTCCTCGGTCATTGAACTATCAGCCATTGAAGCAGGAGTAATTGTGTAGTCTATGACATAGCCTGATTCACTGACTAAAGCATGACATTTACATCCATAGAAGTACTGTCCCTTTGTAGCATTGTAGCCAACATTTGCATAATCTCCAAGACCTTTGCTTCTGAAATTACGAATAGGCTGACACAAAGGAATGGGGAAGCTGTCAATAATGGATACACTCATTCCTTCAACCTCTTTAAAGACGAGTGCTTGGCGAATGACTTGGATAATCGGTAAGAGCGCATTACAACGGCGGACAAAGCGAGAATATTCTAGGAAATTAGGAAATAAACTTTGAGCCAATTGGTGCTTAGCTTTAAGCGTTTCACTAAAATGCAGTACGCCCCATAGGTAACAAGCGATAACTAAGCAATCTGATGTTGCGAGATGGACGTTCTTTCGGTTTTGAACCTCAAGGGGAACCCTCGTTTGATAAAGCGTCTCAATGGTTGTCAGTAAATAAACAAAAACTTTTCGAAGTGTGCTATTATAAGTCATATAAGTCGTGCGCTTTCTAATGCTTAGTGGTTTAAGATTAGGATAGCACGACTTATTTATTTTCCAATGAACTTAACTAGCAATTCGGGTTATAACTAATTCCATTTTATATTCCCCTATCTGGACTTTCCCATTTTCCTTTGTTAGTCCGATTACTTAAGACAACAATTTCAGCCGAGATTGCGCTGACAAGATTCAAAATCCAATAAGCAACAAGATAGACTGGTAAAATCATTTTGTCAGATAAAGACAATTTGCTCTCACCTCTATCGTTGTTCAACCCCAAAAAGAAAACAGCAAACGAAATCAAAACAAAAATTACTATAATCTGTCCCGATACTTTAAATTCTTGATTTAATAGCATCTGTAAAAAGTATTGGTAAGACTCTATAAGAAAGAACCAACTCCAAATGACGTTAAGTCAAGTTTTTAGAGTAACAAACGTAGAATTTTAATCTATTTATTTTAAGCACTTACCTTTTCAAATTGATTAGGTGTAAGATACCCTAAACTTTGATGGATTCGTTTTGAATTATAAAAGGCTTCGATGTACCAGAAAATACTCTGATAGGCTTCTTCAAAGTTCTTATATTTAAATTGATACACCCACTCTCTTTTTAAATGTCCATGCCAAGATTCAAGACTGGCATTATGATAAGGGTATCCCCTTCGACTGAAAGAGTGAGTCATCCCATAATACTTAAGCAACTCTTCATACTCTAGACTCGTATACTGGA
>NZ_BCVK01000066.1 GCF_001591705.1 Lactococcus cremoris subsp. cremoris NBRC 100676
GTTTAAGACTAACTGAAGCATTTGGAACAACTGCTGTCTGCGAGCTTTGAAATTCGGAAATAATTTTTCCGTTGTTATCTGTGATTCTTGCTTCTAGGCTTACCTGTCTTAGAAGTGATGAATTAGGGTTTTTAACTTCTATTATTTGCTCAGTTTCATTTGATTTTCCCAAGTCAAATTCTAAATTTTTTTCTTTTTTATTGGAGTAATTTATATCCTCCATAAGAAGAGCGACAACGTTACTATAAACATTTAAAATCCCTTGTTGACGATCAGATTCTTTGGGTATTTTGGTTACATTAATTCCTCCAATAGCCTGCCCTCTGATGCCTGCTTTCGGAACTTTAAAAGCAATCGCAATCTCTCTAACTTCATTAGGAGCTAGAATGAGTTTTAAGGGACCTGCTTTTGCTTCTTTTTCAAAAAAGATATCTTTATAAAAGTTGAAAGTTGGTTCTTTCTCTACTAGGTATTGCTTTACTTTCTCATCAGATAAACTATAATCTAGCGTAAAATTATTGTTATTAACCGCCTGATTTGCTGCTATTTCAAAATTATTCTCTTCATTTCCATTGTTGATTATTAAATTTAGTTTGATTGACTCACCTTTTTTTACTTTCAACCACCAATAAGAAATGTTTTCATCTTTTTGGTGTCCTTCAAGTACCGCTTCTATACTAAAATCACCTGTTGAACTTTCTACATGAACAGTTTCAAATAGACTAACTAAAAATAAACTTATTAGAGATAGGAAAAGTATTTTATTAATTTTATTAATTTTCCTCCTTTTTAAGACGGTCCATTAGCAACGGTATATTGGAAAGTTCCCGCATTTGAATTTGTTTGACTGAGTAAGCTATTATTGGCCTTAATATTTAATCCAGTATCCGTAGGAAAAGTCATTGTGTACCACATACCAGCCCCTGTCATTTTAATCCAAGAAGGTAATTTGCTATCAATGGTTATACTTGCAATCTGCAAAGACGAATTAAGATTTAATTGTGTCTGCGCTTTAGTCGTTGGGTCAACCCAATAATACTGTAGACCATTCGGAAAATTATTTTGTGTCATTTTGACAAGAATATGTATATTAGGGTTCTGTGCTCGGTCATCTCCAACAACTAGACTTTCAGCACTCGTCCCATTTATTAGTGAAGACCAAGAACCGTCTATGGGAGTTCCTTTTGTTGCTGATGGATCTAAAGAAATATTAAATATCCGATTCATATTAGATACTGCAGCATTTAATTGAAATCCTAAAGGTTGATACCATGAAATATATTTACCCGCTGCAATGTTTGGCGCATCACTTCCATAATTATTAGGACTTAAATTTATCACCTGTAAAGTAGGGTTAAAAGTTGTTAGAGTTCCTGTATTCATCCGATACCAAATATCTGAACTCGTAGGAGTAATTGTTCCTTTATTGGGTGTTATCAAATCATAAGTTGAATCAAAAGTATAACCTGTTGATGATGAATGGGTTCGCAATCCACTTCCTGATATAGTAACGGGAAAAGTTAAGACGGTTGTAGAAAAAACGGAACCACCTGCCGTATTAAAACTTACAACTTTAGGGTCTGTCATTGTTATTCCACTTCCTAATCCTGGAGCAAGTGAAACCACATTTTGGTTTGGATTTAAGTTATTAAATAGAACACTTGAACCCTGCGCAAAATTCCATTTTACTGCCCCAGTCAAAAATGCATCCAAACTAATGACTCCACCTGTCGTCGCCTTAAAAGTTGCATTTTGCCCAACATTTAAGTTCCAACTATTTAGTGTATTTAAGGCCATAAACCAACCTCCAGCATAGGTAGATGAAGTATTAACCGTTCCGTTAATGACAAAGCTCCCATTGATATTCCAGTTCAAGGCTCCAACTACTAAAAGAGCACCATCATCATAATACATCGTATATGTCTTATTTAAATTCCAAACCATTGCTGCTCCAGCATCGACTTGCAATGTCGACCCACTATTTGAGTAATAGACATAGAAAGGTTGATCGTTGCCCCAACTCTCATTCAAGGTAGTTGTTCCAGTTTCTACTTCCGTATAGGCTGCCACTTGAATCCACTCCCCTTGATTATCTGCACCAGCTGAACTGATGTCATTCATATTATGGTTTTGCAGAATATTGAAGGTGTTCGTCCCTCGAAAAACAACTTTTCCATTATCATTTCTAATTGGTTGTGCCCCATATATTCCGTCCCCATTGCTTACAGTCACATTTTCATAAACAGCGGTCGCCTTGGCATTGTTCCCTTTCATTTGAAAAATCCCACTCGTAATATTGTTGACAATTGTTGCATTCTTAACTGTCAGTGTAGTATCCGCTGAAACTGTTCCGTTAGACCCGAATGCTCTCGCTGTCCCATCACTCCCACCGATACTTTGAGCTGTCGTATAAGTAGTATCATTATCAAGATAAAGAGTATAATTATTTCCGTTGATTGATAAAGATTTACCACTAGAAACGGCATTCCCAGAGTTCAAAACACTATTTCCCGGAACATTTGCTGTCACATTGAAGAATACTGTAGCTTTTGATGCCGTATTGGGAGTGACTGACTTATAGGTATCAATCATATCTTGCCAGCTATTCGTATTATAGTAAGTTGCTCCAGTTACTCCAGTTACTGCACCTGTGCTATCAATTGTTCCTGTAAGAACAGCAGCCTTAGTTTTGGGAGTCAAACCAAATAGAATAATTAGAAATCCTAAACTTATGAGAAAAATAATTTCTTTTTTTTATTTCACTGTTTCCCCCTTCTATGGACCTGTCACGAGTGTCGAGATAATCGTTGCTTGGTATGAACCTGTGACAATTACTTTATTTGTTCCATCTACTGTAAGTTGCGCCGTCACAGCACCACTAGTTAATGCTCCATTAGCTCCTGTCCCACTTCTTAGAACAACACCATTTTGTTTAAAAATATTAATATTAGAGCTTCCGATAAGTTTTTCATCAGTACTGTTTGCTACCGAAATATAGAAAGCTGTGGTTGGCAAAACGATAGAGCTAGAAACTAAGGTAAAGTCAGAAATCGATTGTTGAAGAGAAAAACTTGTTGAGCTTCCAGACAAATTAACAATTCTAATTGGTCCATCTCCTGTTGCATTGCTATTAATTACTGATGCACTTGATGTTTGGGTCCCAAAATTAAAGTTTGGAGCAGTCAAACTCCAAATATTTGTTGTTGGAGCGGTAACATTTATATAGCCATTTGCTGTAGAATTTTGGCTGTCAATTGCTGTATCTGATGACACAGGGTTCTCAACAAAAATTAGAAAGGGGATACTAATAAAAATTAAACTAAATATGAATATTTTTGCTTTATTTATGTCAGTCATTCACCTACCCTCTTTCAATATGTTGTCGTTTATAAATTACTCTGTAGTCTATATATCATTTATAACCTATTTCCTAACTTAAGTCTAATAAAACGCTTTCTTACGCCTCCTTTGTACGAATAATAATACACTCCCTTCAAATACTTATTAACTTTTATTCAAAAATAAAAAAAAGCCCCATTTGGGACTGTTTATTTTTTTATATATTTTTTGTTGTAAAACTACGACTTTGCATCACCTTAAGAATTGCTGCAACTGTATCTAGCGAAGTAAAGAGAGGAATTCCTCGGCTGATTGCTTCTTGTCGAATGCGGAAACCATCAGTGGCTGTTGTTAATGAAGCTCGCGTATTACCCATGGTATTGACAACGGCTTGAACTCGTCCCTGACGAATATCTTCAACAAGCGTTCCTTCCTCATCTTCTCCACCAGCAAGTTTTTCCACTTCGCGCACATAAAGTCCGTTTTCTTTAAGAAAGGCTGCTGTTCCTGCGGTAGCAACTAATGAATAACCAATTTCGGCAAAATCTTTAGCAAACGCTAAGGTTTCTTCTTTATCCTCATCAGCGACTGTGAACAAAACTGAACCATAATCAGCCATATGAAGTTTTGCTGCTTCAAATGATTTATAGAGCGCTTTTTCAAGTGTCACATCTGAACCCATTGCTTCACCGGTTGATTTCATTTCTGGACCAAGTAGGCTATCTACTTTTGCCAATTTTGTGAAACTAAAGACGGGTGCTTTAACGTGAACCATATCAGGTGTAGGGGCAAGTCCTGCTTCATAACCTAAGTCTTTCAAGTTTTCACCTAAAATCATTTGGGTTGCCAATTGTGCCATTGGGATATTGGTAACTTTTGATAAAAAGGGAACAGTACGTGAAGCGCGAGGATTAACTTCAATCACATATACTTGTTCTTCATAGATAACGAACTGAATATTCATCATTCCTATGCAATTTAATCCAATCGCAAGGCGTTTGGTATAATCAACGATTGTATCAATGATAGCTTGAGAGAGATTTTGTGGTGGGTAAACTGCCATCGAATCGCCCGAGTGGACTCCAGCACGCTCAATATGTTCCATAATTCCTGGAAGAAGAACTTCTTTTCCATCACAGATGGCATCAACTTCACATTCTTGACCTTGCAAATAGCTGTCAACTAAAACTGGATGTTCTGGTGAAGCTTTAACCGCACGATTCATATAATCACGCAAATCTTTTTCATTATTAATAATTTCCATGGCCCGACCACCCAAAACAAATGAGGGACGAATAAGGACTGGATAACCAATTTTGTTGGCATTAGCGACCGCTTCTTCTTCATTTGTTGCTGTCGCCCCTGGTGGTTGTGGAATATCTAAATCTTGCAGTGCTTTCTCAAATAAATCACGGTCTTCAGCTCGGTCTAAATCTTCGACTTGAGTTCCTAAGATTTTGACTCCTGCTTTTGATAATGGCTCTGCCAAATTGATGGCCGTTTGTCCACCAAACTGAACAATGACACCTAGCGGTTCTTCAAGGTCAATGACATTCATAACATCTTCAAAAGTCAATGGCTCAAAGTAGAGTTTATCAGAAATAGAGAAGTCTGTTGAAACTGTTTCGGGATTCGAATTGATGACAATGGCTTCTTTACCCAATGCTTGGATAGCTTTCACACAATGTACCGTTGCGTAGTCGAACTCAACCCCTTGTCCGATACGGATAGGACCTGACCCTAGAACGATTATTTTTTCTTTATCTGAGCGTTTAGATTCATTTTCCCATTCATAAGTTGAATAGAAATAAGGGGTTGAACTTTCAAACTCGGCTGCACAAGTATCGACCATTTTATAAACAGGAATAATCTTGTTTTCTTGTCTACGACGTCTAACTTCTTCTGGCGTCACATTCCATAACTTGGCAATTTCTCTGTCAGAAAATCCATTTTTCTTGGCTGTTTTTAGAAGTTCTGGCTCAAAAATATTTACCTTTAATTGATTTTCAATTTCAACGATATGAAGGAGCTTATCAAGGAAGAAAATATCGATTTTTGTCAAATCAGCAATTTCTTCGATTGGAATTCCGCGACGAATCGCTTCTGATACATAGAAAAGTCGGTCATCTTGTGTTTTAACCATTTTTTCATAGAGTTTTTCGTCATCAGCTTCAATCGCTTCAGTCATTTCATTATGGAAAACACCAATTTCAAGCGAACGAACAGCTTTTAGAAGACTTTCTTCGATGTTGCGTCCAATTGCCATAACTTCACCTGTTGCCTTCATTTGTGTTCCTAAATGGCGGTCACCATTTTCAAACTTATCAAATGGGAAACGGGCGATTTTTGCCACAACATAGTCAAGGGCTGGTTCAAACATGGCATAAGTTTTGTTGGTTACTGGATTGATGATTTCGTCCAGAGTCATTCCGATTGCAATTTTAGCTGACATTTTGGCAATCGGATAGCCAGTTGCTTTTGAAGCCAAAGCTGATGAACGGCTGACCCGTGGATTGACTTCAATGACGCGGTATTCATAGCTGTTCGGATCAAGGGCCAATTGAACATTACAGCCACCTTCAATTTTAAGAGCATGAATGATATTGAGCGAAGCATCACGGAGCATTTGATATTCATTGTCAGACAGGGTTTGACTTGGGGCAAAAACGATAGAATCGCCCGTGTGGACACCTACTGGATCAAAGTTTTCCATGTTGCAGACAACGATAGCATTGTCAGCAGAATCACGCATAACTTCATATTCGATTTCTTTATAACCTGCGATTGATTCTTCAATCAAACATTGTGTCACAGGTGAAAGTTTCAAACCATTTGCTACAATTTCACGGAGTTCTTCTTCTGTGTCACAAATTCCGCCTCCTGTTCCTCCCATAGTAAATGCTGGGCGAACAATGATTGGATAGCCAATTTTGTCAGCAATGTTAATTGCTTCTTCAACTGTGGTTGCAATATCGCTGGCACAAAGAGGCTCATTGATTGATTCACAGAGCTCTTTGAAAAGTTCACGGTCTTCTGCTTGGTCAATGGCACTTAATTTTGTTCCTAAAAGTTCAACATTAAGCTCCTCAAGAATTCCTGTTTTTGATAATTCCATTGCCATGTTGAGTCCTGTTTGCCCGCCAAGTGTTGGTAAGAGTGCGTCAGGACGTTCTTTACGTAAAATTTTACTGACAAACTCTAAAGTTATAGGTTCAATATAGACCGTGTCAGCAATTTCTCGGTCAGTCATAATTGTTGCTGGATTTGAATTGACCAAAACTACTTCATAGCCTTCTTCTTTAAGAGCAAGACAGGCTTGCGTTCCAGCGTAATCAAATTCAGCGGCTTGACCGATAATGATTGGACCTGAACCGATAATCATGATTTTTTTGATATCATTACGTTTTGGCATTTGTTTTTCTCCTTTGTAGTAAAGCATAACTTCGTTGTAATTACTTACAAGCCGCTTCGCTCCTTGCGCCCTTTATTTTCAATCATAAAAAGTTAAAAATAAAGCAAAAACATCTGCCAGAAACCTAGCAGATGTGTCCTAATATGCCCTGACAGTTTACTGACAGAACTAGCCCTGTCCGCTTTGGTACTTATGGATCAAGCTACACCGCTCTTTTGTCAGTAACTTTTAAGGATAATATTTCCTGTTCACAACCTTGCTAGCCTCTCTGGACTAGATTAAAAGTTTTATTGTTTATTAGTTTAGCAAAATAATTGACCTTTTACAAGTCTCAGAGCATTTATGACTTTTAAAGTAATTTTTTGATTTCTTCTTCCATTTCTTCAGGCTCTGTTTTGGGCGCAAATCGTTCAATGACTTGTCCATCTTGGTCAATTAAAAACTTTGTGAAATTCCATTTAATAGTTCCACTAAGCGCCCCTTTGGCTTCCTTTTTCAAAAATTGATAAAGTGGATGAGCTTCTTTTCCATTTACTTTAATTTTTTGAAACATGGTGAATGTAACGCCATAATTCAACTGACAGAATTCATTAATTTCCGTATTTTCACCAGCATCTTGATTAGCAAACTGATTACAAGGAAATCCTAGAATCTCTAATCCTTGGTCCTTATATGTTTCATACAATTTTTCAAGTCCCTCAAATTGTGGAGTAAAACCACATTTACTGGCTGTATTGACTACGATTACGACTTTTCCTTTGTAGTCAGACATTGAAACAGTTTCACCGTTCATTTTAACGGCACTAAAATCATAAAAATTCATTATTTGTTTACCTCCTGGTAAATTTTGCTTATATAAGTTATTCCATCAGAAATAATTTATAGATTTAGTTTTACTGACAGATGGCTCAGCATAAAAATTGATTGCTGTCAGTAACTATTTTACTGACAAGAATTCCAAAACTCATCATCTACTTTTCTTAACTAGTTTTAGTATATCAAATATTGATTTTTAAGCCAAGAACTTGATTTTTATGTTAAACTATTTTTATGAAATATAAAACTCGACGAAGAAAACCAAATCGACGTCAATCTTTGTTAAAACAGCTCATTTTTATTTTCCTAATCATTTTAGGAATATTTGCTTATAATAGAAATTTTAATAATCAAGTAGAAAAGCCCTCCGAAGCCCAACTTGAAGAAATCCGTGAACATAAATTCATCAAAGAAATTGCCCCCTTGGCTCAAAATCACAAAAAGAAAGTCAAGTTCTAGCTTCTATTACCATTGCTCAAGCCTGCCTTGAATCTAACTTTGGTAAAAGTGAACTCGCTAGTAAATATCATAATCTATTTGGTGTGAAAGCCTCAGGCGATGTTCCTAAAGTCTCACTTGAGACTCAAGAGTACGAGAACGGTCAATGGATTACCATCCAAGGTGTTTTTCGCGTTTATCCTAACTTTGCTGATTCCGTTTCGGCTCATACACAACTTTTCCTCTATAGCACAACTTGGAACGCTAAACAATACGCTTCTGTTCTTAGCGCAACAGACTACAAAACTGCTGCTAAGGCGGTCCAAAGCTCTGGCTATGCGACTGACCCCACATATGCTGATAAACTTATCAATATGATTGAAACTTATCATTTGAATCAATATGATAAAAGTTCAACCATTTAAAAATCACTGACAGATTTGTCAGTGATTTTTTCTAAAATTTAATTATTTTTCAAAGATGCCTTTAATTGATTTAAGAATTTCCATACAAATCACAGCGATTACGGCAAGACCCGCAGCTACAGCCCATTCAGACCAACCAAAACTTGCTGGAATTGAAAAGATTTCTCTAAGGAATGGTAGTGTGGTCAAACTGTACAAAGCAAGACAGAAAGTTACAGCCATCAAAACATATTTATTCGTTGTAAAACCAAGTTTGAAAATATTTTGTGAATTTGAACGTGCAGCAAAAGTTTGCAAAGTCCGAGCCAAAATCAAAGTTGTAAAGGCCATAGCCACACCCATTTCAGGTGAAGTTTTTTGTCCAACATATTGAGAGATAATAGCCGCAATCCCAATCAATGAACCACGAATCAAAATAATCCTCATCAAACCATTGGCAAAGATTCCTTCATTTAATTGGCGAGGAGCTTTTTCCATAACATCTGGTTCTGCTTTTTCCATTCCTAAGGCAATGGCTGGAACAGAGTCATTGACTAGGTTAATAAACAATAGTTGCAAAGCAGTAAATGGATTAACCCAACCCACAATTAAAGCAAAAACAATCGCAATAATCGCTCCTAAGTTTCCAGAGAAAAGATAACTAATTGATTTTTTGATATTATCATAAACCACACGACCAATTGATACAGCAGAAACAATTGATACGAAATTATCATCAGTCAAAATCATACTTGACGCATCTTTTGCTACATCCGTTCCTGAACCCATGGCAATCCCAATATTAGCTTGTTTAAGGGCTGGAGCATCATTGACCCCATCACCTGTCATGGCAGTCACTTGATGTTCATTTTGCCAAGCGCGGACAATTCGGATTTTATTTTCAGGCGAAACACGCGCATAAACAGAAATCTTTTGCAAATTGTCACGAAGTTCATCTTCAGTCAGCGCATCCAGTTCTTGACCCGTAAGAGCCATGTCCCCTTCATTCATCAAACCAATATCTTTAGCAATGGCTTGCGCCGTCGTTTTATGGTCACCCGTAATCATAATTGTTTTAATGCCGGCTTTTTTGGCTTCGGCAATTGAATCATAAACAGCTTCACGAGGTGGGTCAATCATTGCTGACAAACCAATAAGAATCAAATCATTTTCGTCAGTAAGTGTGAGCTCTTTCTTATCATCACTGGCAGGTTTGTAAGCGTAAGCCAAGACACGAAGTGCTTTTTGACTAAATGCTTCATTTTGAGCTTGGAATTTTTCTTTTAATTCTGGAGTAAACTCTTGTACTTTTCCATCTAAGAAAACTTGGTTGCAGCGATTAAAAAGTACATCTGGGCCACCTTTAACAAAAATCGTTTTCTGACCTTCAAAATCATTGATTGTACTCATTAATTTACGTTCTGAGTCAAAGGGAAACTCAGCCAAACGCGGTGATTTTTCTCTTAATTCTTGATAGGGATGACCAATTTTATCACTATAAGCAATCAAAGCCACTTCGGTAGGGTCACCCAATGCTTGTCCTTCTTGTGAAAATGATGAATCATTACAGAGTACCATTGCATTAAGTAAGAGCTTTTGGTCTACTTGTGACAAGTCTGTCAGTTCTTTGCTACTTTCGGTTGGTAAGTAAGAATCAACAACTGTCATTTTGTTTTGAGTCAAAGTTCCCGTTTTGTCAGTACAAATGATTGAAGTTGAACCTAAAGTTTCTACGGCAGGCAAATTACGCATAATCGCATGTTGTTTCGCCATTTTATTTGTTCCAACTGACAGAACAATCGTAACAACTGATGAAAGAGCTTCAGGAATTGCTGCTACCGCAACTGCAACTGCAAACATGAACGAATCAAGAATAGCTTTTTGCATATCAGCCGTTTGATTTGTCGTAAAGAGGCGAAGAATTTGCACGGCAAAAATCAAAGCACAAAGCGCCAAAATTGCCCAGCCCAATTGTTTCCCAAACTTTTCCAGTTTTTGTTGGAGAGGTGTTTGTTTGGCCTCAGCAGTTTCCAACATTTGAGCAATCTTACCAATTTCCGTTTGCTCAGCAATGGCTGTCACGACAAAATCTGCTCGTCCATAAACAACAAGACTTGAACTGAAGACCATATTCTTACGGTCACCAAGTGCTGCTTCTCCCTCAATAAGATCTGAAAATTTTTCAACTGGCTCAGACTCACCTGTCAGCATTCCTTCTTCAACGCGTAAGTTTTGAACGTCAATTAAACGGCCATCCGCTGGAATGAAATCACCAGCTTCCAATGAAACAATATCTCCAACGACAAGCTCACGCGCAGGAATTGATGTTTTTTCCCCATTACGTAAAACTTTGGCTGATGGTACCGACATCTGTCTCAAAGCATCTAAAGAACTCTCTGCCCTTTTCGTTTGAACAACAGCCACCACTGAATTAATCATCAAAACAATGAAGATAACCAATGATTCAACGAATTCGCCTAAGAAAAGTTGGACAAAAGCGACTAAAAGTAAAATAATCACCATCGGGTCTTTCAATGTATCAATAAAAAGTTCCCAAGTTGAAGTTTTTTTCTTCTCTTTTAATTCGTTGAAACCATTCTCGGCTTGACGAAGTTCAACTTCTTTGGGTTTCAAACCTTCAAGTTGACTTTTAGTCTCCTCCAAAACTTCATTGACGGACTGATTGTAACGCTGCATAATGATTCTCCTTTATTTCTAACTGATATCATGAGAGGTCTTACAAAAAAGACCTCTGCCAGATATCAAAACTGGCAAAGGTCTTGCTAAACATACATAGTATGTCAACAAAGCCGGTGAGAATCTCACGAATTGACGACTTTGTTTCGGTCTTACCGACGCTACTCCCCTTTGGAATATTTAAGTTACCCTCATTTTATTAAAAAAGGACTATTTTGTCAAGCAGTTTTCTTATTTTTTAACTACAATTTTTCTGCTCAAGACTGACTTCTAATAAATTTAATCGCTTCTCGATTTTGTTCTTTTAAATCAATTCCTTGGGCTTTGGCCGCAAAGATACAACCACAGTAACATTGACGATAAACATCGTATTCTTTACACATCTCAATGGAACGCTTATAGCCATTATTCTTCTTAAAATCACTCGGAAGATAATTCACATCATAAATTTTTTGAATATCAAGCCCAATTTCATTAATCAATTGACTGTCTTTTTTGGGCGATAGCGTTAAAGCACTACCAAAATAATCAAAACCAAGTTCCAAAGCTTTTTCAGCAACAATATCCAAACGCATTTCAAAGCAAGAGCTACAACGTTTCCCACCCTCGGGTTCATTTTCTAAATGTTTTTGACGCACCATTTGTAAAAAGACATTTGGTTCATATTCAGCCGCGATGAATTGAACGTTATTTCCTGTTCGCTCATTAAAATCTGTTACAAACTGTTCTTGTACCATCTTTCTTCTTGTATATTCCGTTGAAGGATGAATGTTTGAATTGGCAAAATAAATTGTAACATCAGCCGATTGAGTGAGATATTCTAAAGAATAAGTACTACAAGGGGCGCAACAAGAGTGAAGTAAAATTTGGGGGCGAACTGATTCTCGTTCCCAACTTTCACGAACTCTTTGAAAAACACGATCATAATTTATTTTTTGATTAGGATTCATTTTCTCAATGATATTTAAACTATTTTCCATCATTATTATCCTTACATCTCTCTATTTCTGACCATTATTATATCATATTTTCAATTAAAAAATGACCTCTTATAACAGAGATCATTTATCGGTTATTATATCCTTTATATCAAAATCTTGGAAAATTGATAAATCTAAGAGATATTGGATAAGATAATTCTATCTATTTTCAAGTGAGCTTTCAATACCATTTGTTGATAACTTTTGTTAATCACAAAAAATCTACTTATTAAAAGAACTATTTTGTCTTCTTCTGGCTAAAGTTTCGACTAATTTTTTGTTTTTACTTTTTATAAAACAAGTAAAAGTTAAACTGGAAATTCCTGTTATTAGCCACGTTTCCCAACCATTCTTAGCATTGAATCTAGCAAATATTAAAATTTCTTTGACCATTTCTTTCCAAAATTCTGTTACAATCTCTTCCAACTCTAAATGCGAATTGGCGTAGAAATGTGCACCAATAATTACTAAAAATAAAATAATCCAGCCAATAATATAAGTCCAATTCTTTTTCATTAAGATAATTGGACGTTCATACTTATCTTTTTTTCCTTCATCTTTAAATTCAACTTTCGAAGATTGCAACCAACCAATTAAAAATGATAATAGAAATAAAACAATAGCTACTATTATATCTTCTTTCCAAGTCATTG
>NZ_BCVK01000067.1 GCF_001591705.1 Lactococcus cremoris subsp. cremoris NBRC 100676
TTATAAATATAATTTAACATCATCGGATTAGACCTACTTATCATATTATCATACTCATATCATATCATAAAAATACAAATTTAGAATATTTTTTATAAACTATTAACTGACAATTAAAGAGGCAAAATAATCATTATTTTTCATAATCTAATGATTCTGGACTAAAAAATGTACAGAAATTATTTCTGCACATTTATCTTTGTCATTTATCTTTGTATAGCATGTCTATATTATTTAAATTATTCGAGTTTTAAGAAGAATCCACTTTTTTGCATTATTTTGATGAAATCAGGGACACTGTCTGTTCGATTCCAATCACGTTGGAACTCACAAGCAATCTGAGCCAAACTTGTCATTTTTGCTCCAGCTTGTTCCACACGCCGTAAGGCCATTTCATGCGCTGTTTTGCTTGTTCCACCAACAGCATCTACAGGAACAAAGACTTCAAAGCCTTCTTTCAAAGCATCTAAGGTAGGAAAAGTTAGACAGGCCTCTGTCCAAAGCCCACATATAATAATGTTTTTTCGGCCAATTTTCTTAACTGCTTCGTTAACTTCCTTATCTTCCCAAGAATTAATTGAAGTTCGATCATAACTTACTACATCACTTAATAATTCTTTAAGTTGGGGGATTGTTTCTTTATTGCGACCAGTTACTACATTAACTGTAGACAATACGATTGGGACATCAAAGGTTTTCATCAGCTCTGTTAAATTAGTAACATTTCTAATTAAGTCTTGTTTGTTCATTGAATTAATAGAATTAACCTGAGTTGGTTGGTAATCAATCAACAGAAACATACTATTCTCCGGTGAAAGTAACTCATCTGTTTCTGGGTTTCTAGGTTCTAAACTTGTCATGTGAATCCTCCTTTATGCCTAAACTATATCATTATTTTTCTTTTAAAGCAACCTTTCTGTAATTAAACTTCAACCAAAAAGAATTCGTAATTTTAAATCATGATACATTGTAACTTATTGGTTACAAAACAAGAGCCTAATCCTCTTTTACTACCGGATTTGTCTATATTTACTTACTCCTTATCTATTAGATTAGTCATAAAAAAAGTTACTGACAAGAAACTGTCAGTAACTTTTTATTATTGGCCAAGGAGTTCTTGAGCTTTCGCTTTGTATTTTGTCATATCAATTGAAAGTCCTAAACCTCCATACATGTCATAAGCGTTTTCCCAGTCATTATCTGCCGGGATAGTTGTTGAGTTAATTCCATTTTTCATATCAAACAAGGTTGTAATTCCCTTTGTTAAGAAGAAAGAATTAGGAATATTGGTCATTGTGACGGCTCTTGTCGTTCCAAGAGCACTTGATGCAGTGAATAAAGCAAGTGGATTTTTCATTTTAGACATTACTGTTTCTAAAACTTGTTGTTGACGCTTAACACGCCCATAATCTCCCTCATCATCATGACGGAAACGAGCATAGTTTAACAACATGCGACCATCCATCTTTTGAGTTCCCGGTTTAATCATCATAAATGTACCACTACCATCAGGATAACCCAATTCGGCAGCCTTTTCAGCAGTCAAGTCTTTATCATTTGAAGTTTTCCCTTCCGTTGCAGCAAGGTCATCGGGTACAGGTACAGCTGATAGCGTTTCACCATTTACCGTTGAGAATTTTGCATCAATTTTCAGGCCTGTCGGGAATAAAGAATCAATAATTGTCGCAAAGCTTGAGAAATCTACTACCGCGTAATATTGGCAATTAATGCCAAAATTTTTCTTCAATGTCTCGCTCATCAGGTTTACACCTTGTTTGTTATATTGTTCTCCAATTGTGAAGGCAGAGTTAATTTTTGAATCTGGACTATCACTTGAACCTACATCAGGAATATTGACAAGGGTGTCACGCATAAAGCTGACAATTTGTATATTATGGTCTTTACCATTAACATGTAAAACCATAATACTATCCGTATGAGCAACACCAGAAGATTGCCAGGGCCTTTGGTCAGCCCCAAGTAACAAAATATTTACTGAACCATCTGAGTTTTTCAAACTTGTAAATTTTTCTTGTTTTGCAGGACTTCCTTCATGCTTGACTCCGCGTTGATAGCCGTACACAAAGAAACCAACCATAAGCACAATAATCAAGATAATAATTCCAAATATTGTTCTCAACCAATGTCGCTTCTTTTTCTTACCAGATTTCGCCTTTTTGGAACCTTTGTTGCCTGTAGAAATTTTATTTCTATTTTTTTCTGGGCTTGGGCTACTTTCTCGTGTATTTCTTCTATTAGTATTGTAGTTATTAGAGGGTGATTCCAAATCTCTTTGTTGAAAATTTTCTGATTCATAATCGGAATATTCTGGTTCTGTATATTCTTCAAATTCTTCAGATTCAGAATAATTTCCTTCTTTTTTCAGTTCATTGAGTAACTCATAGTACTCTTGACGCTCTCTAATTGTGAGATAATCGATATTATGTCTCAAATATTCTAAGCGTTTATACTTTTTTTCATTCATTGTCATATTATTATATCAAAGTTTGATAATTCCTGCAAAAACTTGCAAAGGATTTATAATACAGAAAAATATAAAAAAACTCATTTTACATGAGTTTTTTGGCTTTTTCTTCAATAAATTGAACAATTTCTTTAATAGTTTTTCCTGTACTATCAAGCAAAATTGCATCCTCTGCTTGTTTTAATGGAGAAACTACTCGTGTGCTATCTTTACGATCACGTTCAGCAATTTCAACTTTTAAGCGTTCAAGATCTGTCGGAATTCCTTTAGATAAGTTTTCTTTATAACGTCGCTCAGCTCGTTCATCAACTGAAGCAACTAAGAAAATTTTCAAATTTGCCTGAGGTAAAACAACGGTTCCGATATCACGACCATCCATAATGATTCCACCCTTTTGAGCAATTCGTTGTTGTTCAGCAACCATAAACTCACGAATTTCCACCATTGCTGAAATTTTAGAAACAGCATTCGTTACTTCGTTTGTTCGAATAACTTCAGTCACATTATCCAAACCAACCAGCACTTCTTGACCATTTTTCCCATTTGCAAAAGAAATTGGATGATTTTCAATAAATTGGATGATTTTTGAAGCATCTTCTGTTTTTTCTTGCAAAGCAACTAAAGTAGCCACTCGATACATGGCTCCTGTGTCTAAATAAATGAGTCCAAGATTTCGAGCAATTATTTTTGCAACAGTTGATTTTCCACTTGACGCAGGACCGTCAATCGCAATTTGAATCTTTTTCATAGAACCTTTATCGTTACCTTATTTCTTATTTTCTCTTTTAGGCCAAATTTTACTGACAGAATTAAAAGAAAGATTTTCTTCTATAATATATGCTTATTTAACTTTCTGTCAGTGAAATTTTATTTCAATTTTAAAATTTGCCCAGCATGAATAGCTGACCCATCAGCATTATATCCGTCAGCACTAATTCCATTTAGGCTGGCAATTGTCGCCCAAGGAATACCTGTCTTAGCCGCAATTGTACTTGGGTAATCCCCTGTTGCAATTGTATAGGTATAGGTATCGGCAGCTTCTGAGCTACTGCTTGATGATGAAGCAGCCGTACTACTACTAGCTGGTGTACTAGCTTCTGTTGATGAAGAGGCCGGGACTTGACTTGATGCTTGTTCTGACTTAGATGCTGATGATTGATGAAAGCTTTTAGCAATACTAGCTGTATTTCTTACTTGATTATTCCATAAAATAAAACCAATAGCAAATCCAACAAGAATGAACATGAGGACAACAAGAAAAGTTAAAAAGCGTGTCGTCAAAGGACGTTTGCTTTCTTCTTTTCCTCTATCATGTCTTTTCATTTCAGTCGATTCTTCTTTCATCGCACGATAAATTTCATTATTCCAGGGTTCTTTTGTTGACACGACCTTTTCCTTTCAATTTTACTATTTTTTTATTATCATTTGTTATATGAAGATAAAAATAATTCCCGATAAATGTATCGCATGTGGTTTATGTAATCTCCATGCGCCAGAAACTTTTGACTACTATGATAATGGTATCGTAAAATTTTACGATACGGATGAAGTTCAAAAAGAACTTTCAGAAACTTCCTCACTTCTTCTCGCTGTCAAATCATGTCCTACCGGAGCCCTCAAAATTTCAAGGGATTAGTGTATTATTTTATCAACTACTATTCTACCATAAGTTTTTCGATTCCTGTCATTTTTCAAAAAGATTTATCTTACTTTGATAATCTTTTTTTATTTTGAACATAAAAAAACTCGGTTTAAAGCTATCTATACAAATTAATTATAAAGGGTTTCCATTCCTTAAAGAACAACTGTAATATTTTTATGAAAACATTTGCAAATATCGATTTGAAGTAGTATAATAACTAAGTAATAATTTTTATTATAATCTTATATAGGAGGTTACTCACATTGAGTATCGGAATTGTTATTGCGAGCCATGGTGAATTCGCTGCAGGCATCAAACAATCTGGTTCTATGATTTTCGGAGAGCAAGAAAAAGTACAAGTTGTTACTTTTATGCCTAGCGAAGGACCAACTGATTTGCATGCTAAAATTGAAGATGCCATCGCAACATTTGATGCTGAAGATGAAGTACTTGTCCTTGCTGACTTATGGAGCGGTTCTCCATTTAACCAAGCAAGTGCAGTGATGGGTGAAAATCCAGAGCGCAAGATCGCTATCATCACAGGCCTCAACCTGCCTATGCTTATCCAAGCCTACACAGAACGCATGATGGACGCGTCTGCTGGAGTGGATAAAGTCGTAGCAAATATTATGAAAGAAGCCAAAGGCGGTATTAAAGTACTTCCTGAAGAACTTCAACCTGCTGAAGAAACTGCTGTTGCAGCTGCTCCGGCTGCTGTTCAAGGTGCAATCCCAGAAGGAACAGTCATCGGTGATGGTAAAATTAAAATTAACCTCGCTCGTATTGACTCACGTTTGCTTCACGGACAAGTTGCAACTGCTTGGACTCCAGACTCAAGAGCAAACCGCATCATCGTTGTTTCTGACACCGTTTCTAAAGATGAACTTCGTAAGAAACTCATCGAACAAGCGGCCCCAACTGGTGTAAAAGCTAACGTTATACCAATCAAGAAAATGATCGAAGTTGCTAAAGACCCCCGCTTTGGTGACACTAAAGCACTTCTTCTTTTCGAAACTCCACAAGATGCTCTTGCAACAATCGAAGGTGGTGTACCAATTGATACATTGAACGTTGGTTCTATGGCTCACTCAACTGGTAAAACAATGCTCAACAAAGTTCTTTCTATGGACAAAGATGACGTTGCTACTTTTGAAAAATTGCGTGACCTCGGAGTTAAATTCGACGTACGTAAAGTTCCGGCTGATTCTAAATCAGACCTCTTTGGTTTGATTAAAAAAGCTAACGTACAATAATCAGAATATGCTCGTCTGATATTCTGATTAATAAAATTGAATATTAGGCAGCTAATTAATTAAGGAGATATAAAAAACATGGAATACGGTGTTTTATCTGTAATCTTGGTCATTCTCGTTGCCTTCCTTGCTGGTCTTGAAGGTATCCTTGACCAATGGCAATTCCACCAACCAATTATCGCCTGCTCGCTCATCGGTATTGTTACTGGTCACGCATCTGCAGGGATTATCCTCGGTGGTTCGCTTCAATTGATCGCTCTTGGTTGGGCTAACGTTGGTGCCGCTGTCGCACCCGATGCTGCCCTTGCCTCAATCGCCTCATCTATTTTGATGGTTCAATCAAACAACTTTGATTTGACTCACATCATGGGTACTATCGTTCCTGCTGCTATCTTGCTTGCAACTGCTGGTCTTGTATTGACTACTCTTGTACGTATGCTTTCAGTTGTGCTCGTTCACCAAGCTGACCGTGCTGCGGAAAATGGTTCTTACACAGGTGTTGAAATGTGGCACTTCATCGCGCTTATCTGTCAAGGTTTGCGTATCGCTATCCCTGCTGGACTTCTTTTGGTTATCTCACCTGAAGCTATCCAAAACGCACTTGCTGCTATTCCTCCAGTTATCTCTGGTGGTCTTGCTGTCGGTGGTGGGATGGTTGTTGCCGTTGGTTATGCAATGGTTATCAACCTTATGGCTACTCGTGAAGTATGGCCTTTCTTCTTCCTTGGTTTCGCTCTCGCACCAATCTCTGAATTAACATTGATTGCAACTGGTGTCCTCGGTGTTGTTATCGCTATCGTTTACCTTAACCTTCAATCTTCTGGTGGTTCTGGAAATGGTACTGCATCATCATCAGGTGACCCAATTGGCGACATCTTGAACGACTACTAAGAAAGGAGGATCTAAAAAATGTCTGATAAAAAAGTAACTCTTGATAAGAAAATCCGTCGTAGCGTTATGTGGCGTTCAATGTTCCTCCAAGGTTCTTGGAACTACGAACGTATGCAAAATGGTGGTTGGGCTTACTCGCTCATTCCAGCATTGAAAAAACTCTACCCTTCTGGCGAAGAAGCTAAAGAAGCTTTGAAACGTCACTTGGAATTCTTTAATACTCACCCATACGTTGCCGCTCCTATCATCGGTGTAACTCTTGCCCTTGAAGAAGAACGCGCTAACGGTGCTGATATCGATGATGCCGCTATTCAAGGGGTAAAAGTTGGTATGATGGGTCCTCTTGCCGGTATCGGTGACCCAGTCTTCTGGTTTACAGTTCGCCCTATCGTTGGTGCTATCGCAGCTTCATTGGCTGTTGGTGGTTCAATCATCGCTCCACTCTTCTTCTTCATCGTGTGGAATGCAATCCGTATCGCTTTCTTGTGGTACACTCAAGAATTTGGTTATAAATCAGGTTCTGCAATCACTAAAGACCTTGGTGGAGGACTTCTCCAAACTGTTACTAAAGGTGCATCTATCCTTGGTATGTTCGTCCTTGGTGTATTGATTCAACGTTGGGTAACAATCAACTTCAACGGTGCTAACGCTGTTGTTTCAAAAATTCCTTTACAAAAAGGTTCTTACGTAGAATTCCCTAAAGGTTCTGTATCTGGTACACAACTTCATGAGATTCTTGGTCAAGTAGGTAACAAACTTTCTCTTGATCCTACAAAAGTAACTTATCTTCAAGATAACTTGAATCAATTGATTCCTGGTCTTGCTGGTTTGCTTATCACATTCCTTTGTATGTGGTTGCTTAAGAAAAAAGTTTCTCCAATCGTTATTATCTTTGGTCTCTTCATCGTGGGTATCCTCGGTCGTTGGGCTCAAATCATGTAATCAATGGATTAACAAAAACCAATCTTCGGATTGGTTTTTTTATTATAATTTATCACTTGAACTTTAGAATATTTAGAGCAAGTAAAGCGTTTTTATGGTATAATGGTTTTTAGATTATTAATCTATGAAATGGAGAGAATCTGTGGCTCAATCACTAAATACTAAAGCTGATTATTCAACAGAAGGAATTGTTTATTTGGGTTTTGCTGAATATGGTAAAATTCTAATTGGCGATGTTGCTTTTGAATTTTATAATGATCGCAATGTTGAAAAAAATATGACTTTTCCTTGGACTTCAGTTGCTCGTGTCGAGGGTGACGTCTCTAAAACACTCAAGGGTGAAGTTAAAGTCGGTCGTCAGTTTTCAATCGTTCTACAAAACGGTTCTAAAGTTCGTTTTTCTTCGAAAAACTCAGGAACAGTTTTAAAATGGATTCGTCATTATCTAGGAAACGAAAAAGTGGTTAAATCGCCAAGTTTCCTTGGAACTTTTAAAAATGCTTTTAAAAGAAAGAAAAAAAAATAAAAAAAATCCCTGTTTGGGGATTTTTTTATTAGTTGGGACATGAGCAGTCACTTGTCGCGCAAGTGCAACTTCTTTCTCTTTTTCTTAGTCCAAATCTTTCAAGAACTTGCTGACGATAAGAAGGACGTCCAATGAATCGTGTCACTTTACTAAAAATAAAACAAGATAGGAGTGTCACAAAAAAGTTTGGAAGGGCCAGATAAGTTACAAGTGCTAATAACATCACAACAATATCAATCCCAAATAATGTCTTATCAATAGATATTTTCCATTTGTTTTCAAAAAGTCGAGCTAAGAGAATAGAGCCACCAAATGTCCCCTGTGATAAGACAACTAAGCCTGCTCCAATCCCTGAAAGAATTCCATCAATCACCCCTACAGCAATTAATGAGTCCATTTGAAAGCCTGTAATTCCAATAGCCTCATATATCATCATCCAACCGCTCATAGCTAATGCTCCTGGGATGGTCAGTAATAATTCTCTTTGTTCAAGTAATTTCCAACTGACAAGAAACAATGGAATATTGACCGCAAAAAAGGTCAAGGCTGGATTGAGACCAAAAACAAAATGAATAAAGACTGAAAATCCTGCAATTCCATTGCTTGCCATAGCATTAGGAACAACAAATAGTTGAATGGATAAAATATAAAGTCCTACACCAATGAGTAGTATGAATAAGTCTCTGAGAAATAGTCGATCAATTTTTACTCCGATTAAAGTCATCTTACCTCCTTTATTAGTTTTTTCTTATAATCTAATGATAACATTTTTATAATTAATCTATAAACCATATCCCTCTTTGGAATCAAAATTTATTATCTACTCCTTTGTATATATTTTATAATACAAGTATCAATGGAAATGAGGGCGATTTTGGAAGCTAATAATTCAGAAATTTTTTTGGAGACAAAGGGAACGGCTTATTTAGGTGTCGTTGAAAATGGAAAATTTATTTTAGGAAATGCTGGAATTGAATTTCAATATAAAAATCCTCACCGTGGGAAAAATATTTTCTTTTCTTGGAAAAGTATAAAAAGTGCCGAAGTTGATGTTTCAATCAGCGGAAAACTTGGTCAGCAATTTTCTTTAATTTTGGACACTCAGGCAAAAGTTCGCTTTTCTTCTAAAGATTCTGGTCCCATTTTAAAGAGAGTGGCTGAATATGTGGGCAAGGAAAACATTGTCAGAGCCCCAAGTTTACTTGATCCTTTCCGTCGAGCTTTCAAAAGATAGAAAATGTTTAATCCAGCAGCAATCAGTTTTAAAATTTTTGACAAAGTAATTCACAAAATGGTAAAATAATTTTAGAAAAGGGTCTTGTGAACTTTTTTAGAGAGCTTGCGTTTGGTGAAAGCAAGTAAAATTAAGCAACGACTTTCTACTTCTTTTAAATTTCTCATGAAAATGAGAACGTTCTGTTTACGTTACAAACATGAGAGTTCTATTTTTACTGACAGATTTTTCAGTAAATCAATAGATAATTTAGGTGGAACCGTGCGATTATCGCGCCCTAATTCATTTCGAATTTGGGCGCTTTTTTTCTACTGACAAAATATTTTTTGCTTACTTGTAGCGTTTGAATTTTCGTCAGTAGATTGATTATAAAATTAACAAAAAATAAAGGAGAGCTTATGCTTGATATTAAAAAAATTCGTGCTGATTTTGATGGCGTTGCTGCAAAATTAGCTACTCGTGGTGTTGAAAAAGAAAAACTTGAAAAACTTCATGACTTAGACATTAAACGTCGTGAACTTATTGTAAAATCTGAGGCTTTGAAAGCTGAACGCAATAGTGTTTCTGATGAAATTTCCCAAGTAAAACGTGCAAAAGGTGATGCTAGCACACAAATTGCAGAGATGCAAAAAGTTTCTGCTGAAATCAAAGCCATTGACGCTGAACTTGCTGAAATCGAAGAAAACTTGAATGAAATCATCATTATGTTGCCAAACCTTCCTCATGAAAGTACGCCAATTGGTGCTGATGAAGATGACAATGTTGAGGCTCGTCGTGTTGGTCAAACTCCAACTTTCAATTTTGAACCTAAAGCTCATTGGGATTTGGGTGAAGATTTAGGAATTTTGGACTGGGAACGTGGTGGTAAAGTCACTGGTTCACGTTTCCTTTTCTACAAAGGTGCTGGCGCAAGACTTGAACGTGCCCTTTATAACTTCATGCTTGATGAGCATGGTAAAGAAGGCTATACCGAAATGATCACTCCTTATATGGTTAATCAAGAGTCAATGTTTGGAACTGGTCAATATCCTAAATTTAAAGAAGACACTTTTGAATTGAAAGATGATCGTGGTTTTGTCTTAATTCCAACTGCTGAAGTTCCTTTGACTAACTACTACCGTGGTGAAATTTTGGACGGTAGCGAATTACCAATCAAATTTACAGCGATGAGCCCTTCTTTCCGTTCTGAAGCTGGTTCTGCTGGTCGCGATACTCGTGGTTTGATTCGTTTGCACCAATTCCACAAGGTTGAAATGGTTAAATTTGCAAAACCTGACCAATCTTATGACGAACTTGAAAAAATGACAGCAAATGCTGAAAACATTCTGCAAAAATTGGGTCTTGCTTACCGTGTTGTGGCTTTATCTACTGGCGATATGGGATTTTCTGCTGCTAAAACTTATGATTTAGAAGTTTGGATTCCTGCTCAAAATACTTATCGTGAAATTTCTTCATGTTCAAACTGTGAAGATTTCCAAGCCCGTCGTGCCCAAATTCGTTATCGTGATGAAGATGGTAAAGTTCAGCTCCTTCACACTTTGAATGGTTCTGGACTTGCTGTTGGACGTACTGTGGCTGCTATCCTTGAAAATTATCAAAATGAAGATGGCTCAATCACTGTTCCTGAAATCCTTCGTCCTTATATGGGTGGACTTGAAGTAATTAAATAATAAAAAAATCTACTGACAGAAATTTTTTGGTCTTGTCAGTAGGTTTTTTTGTTGAAATTTTTAAGTTTGAAATAGTAGTAATTATCGAAAACTTTGAAAGCTTGAGAAAGATATAAAGTATTGCCGGAAATATTTTCCCGCCAAGTTTGAATAAAAACTTCTTGTTTCTCACTATTCTTATTTCTATCTAATAACAACAGAAAAAACTTCTTGGCATATCTGATGTTATCCTTAAATCTTAGAGTCACTATTAGTTTTAACCCGACTTTTTCCCCTTGTTTAAGTAGAAGATGATGAATTTTAGGAGCACCATAGATTCCTCGGTTAGCATTGAAGAGTTGAGAAATTTTGAGTGACAGGTATTGTCTCCTTAATTGAGTTTTAGATGGATGTCGGTTAATCCGTTCATAATAACTTGATTCAGGAACATCAAGGAGTTGACAGCTTAGTCTGACATTGAGTGCTAAAGGTTGTATGGTTTGAGCCATATCCGCAGCACTCACTTCTTTTTCTCGGCGAATATGGTCAATACTTTTTTTAAGATGTCTCGTTCTTCCTTAACTTTAGCCAGTTGTCTTTTTAATTCTAGAAAATCAGCTTTAGAGACGGAGCTTTCATTAGATTTAGAGTAGAGGTCTATCCATTTATAAATTGTTGCAGGGGCCACGTCGTATTCTTTAGACAGCTGGGTGACGGATTGACCAGAATGATAGAAGGCGATAAGGGTTTCTTTAAATTCTTTTGAGTAGCGTTTTTTCATGTTTTTGTCCTTTGTCTAAATTATACAA
>NZ_BCVK01000068.1 GCF_001591705.1 Lactococcus cremoris subsp. cremoris NBRC 100676
ACAATCAGCTTTAGAGACGGAGCTTTCATTAGATTTAGAGTAGAGGTCTATCCATTTATAAATTGTTGCAGGGGCCACGTCGTATTCTTTAGACAGCTGGGTGACGGATTGACCAGAATGATAGAAGGCGATAAGGGTTTCTTTAAATTCTTTTGAGTAGCGTTTTTTCATGTTTTTGTCCTTTGTCTAAATTATACAATAGTGACTCTAAGATTTAAGGATAACATCATATTTCCAAAAAAATAAGTCATAAGAAGTAATTGGTCTAAAAACATCAAATACATGAGAGACAATTCCATCACCAATAATATTTTCAACAAATCTACCGTAGGAATAACTTTTACTCTTATTACTTTCGAAAGCTATATCACCAACACGCATAAGATTATATGTTTTCATATAATCTATTTTAGACTTGGTGGAGTCTCTCATTGGTTTATAATACATATTCGCAACAGAAATTATTTTATCTGGCCCAAAAGACAGATCGTTCTTTTCATTAATTTTTTTATAAATCTCGTTGAATCTACATTCTTCCCATTTACCTGTAAACTCTCCAAAGCGAACTTTAGGTTCCTTTGCTTTTACTTCCATTGTTGCCCCTTATTCTCTTTGATCGGACTCTTGCCTAATCTTTCTTTTTTATTATAATACCCGAATTGCTAGTTAATTTCATTGGAAAATAAATAAGTCGTGCTATCCTAATCTTAAACCACTAAGCATTAGAAAGCGCACGACTTATATGACTTATAATAGCACACTTCCAAAAGTTTTTGTTTATTTACTGACAACCATTGAGACGCTTTATCAAACGAGTGTTTCCCTTGAGGTTCAAAACCGAAAGAACGTCCATCTCGCAACATCAGATTGCTTAGTTATCGCTTGTTACCTCTGGGGCGTACTGCATTTTAGTGAAACGCTTAAAGCTAAGCACCAACTTGCTCAAAGTTTATTTCCTAATTTCCTAGAATATTCTCGCTTTGTCCGCCGTTGTAATGCCCTCTTACCGAGTATCCAAGTCATTCGCCAAGCACTCGTCTTTAAAGAGGTTGAAGGAATGAGTGTATCCATTATTGAC
>NZ_BCVK01000069.1 GCF_001591705.1 Lactococcus cremoris subsp. cremoris NBRC 100676
AAAATCACTCTACTTTTATTTTTTAAAATTAGGTATCTTTTAGATTAATAATTTGATTAGAAACTTTTTCAACAAAGGCTTGGTCATGTTCAACTAAAAGCATTGTCGGCTGACTATTTTCCAGAAGTTGGGCAATCTGTTCATGATTAAAAACATCAAGATAATTAAGAGGTTCATCCCAAAGATAAAGCTCTGCTTCTTGCGACAAACTGCGAGCTAATTCAACTTTTTTCTGTTGTCCTTGACTCATTGTTTCTATTTTTTGCGTAAACTGCTTCCGCTCCATGCCTAGCTTTCTGAGGTTGGAAAGAAATAATTCATAATCCAATTGATTTTCGGTAGCAAAATCTTTTAGATAGCCACGATTATCATAAATCTGACGAACAAATGATATTTTTATTCCTTGCGGAAGTTGAACAAATCCGTTGCGCTCTCCAGAAAAATTTCCAGATAAATATTTGATAATACTTGATTTCCCTTGACCGTTTGGTCCGACAATTGCTGCAATTTCTCCTACTTTCAAGGAAAAATCAATTGGTTGAAATAGTATTTTTTTATCAAACGCCAAGGAAAATTTTTCAAACTGTATCAGCCTTCTATGGTGTGAGGGTTGAAAATTCATGCCTAGGTGATCAGTTTTTTCGATATTTTTGAGTAATTTCTCTTTATTCTCAACTTCCTGTCCCATTCGCTTTTCAATTGCTTTTGCTCGTTGATTTTGTTTCTTGGCAACTTTTTTATCCACAAAAGTTGCACCAGCAACATTTTCACGTTGATTTGACCAATCTCGTTTTTCCAACGAAGTCCTTTTCAGCCTTGAAATATCTTTACGTAATCTTTCATCTTCAGCAAGTTCAAAATCATCACGCAGTTTTTTTTCTTGCTCATAAGTTGAATAATTTCCTTGATAGAGAATAACTTGTTGACGTTCAATCGCCAAAGTATGGTCACAAACCTCATCAAGAAAATTTCGGTCGTGTGAAACAACAATAAATCCTGATTTTTTCTTGAGATACTGAGCAACGACTTTTCGACTAGCCATATCCAAATGATTGGTTGGCTCATCAATCAAAGGAAAATTCGTTTCGTCCAAAAATAAGATTGCCAATAGACATTTTGTTTGCTCTCCACCAGATAAACTTTCAAAAGGGCGCCATAATACCTCTAAATCAACTTTTAAAAGAGATAATTCCCGTTCTAATTCCCATTGTTCAAATTCGGCCAATTCATTTAAGAGATAAAAGGTCAATTGTGACTTTCTGTCAGTAATATTTACTGACAGACTTTCTATAGAATCCCCCTTATGAGACTCTTGATTTTTTGATTCAGATGATATTTTTTCATCATTTAAATCTTCTTCTGTCAGTAGTTGTGGAAAGTAAACAAAATTTTTATCAGCAATAATCGAGCTATCAGTAATTATTTTTCCCTCTAATAGCTTTAAAAGTGTTGATTTCCCGCGGCCATTTCGTCCAACTAATCCTAATTTCCAGCGGTCATCAATATTTATTTGGGCATGGTCAAAAATTAGGTTTTCTCCATAACCAAAAGTTAAATCTTTAAATTCAATATTTGACATTTAATTCTCCTCCCATCTGTGAGAATTAAGAAATTGAATTTGAGGAGAAATGTCTCAGTAAAACAGATATTTATTTGTATTGCTGAGAATTTCTCTTATTTCTCTGAATCTCAAATTCCCGCTTTTCGTGGAGCATTAATTTTTGCTCCATGCTGATTTTGCTTGGTTGCTTTTACGGCTGTCAGTCCATTTGTATTTTTTTCAGCAAATTGCGGTTTATTTTTCTTAATTTGTTCTAGTCTAGCTTGCATTTCTTTTTGTTTTTGATTCATTTTTTCTCCTTTTATATAAAAAGCTCTTCTCACAACTTAGGTGAAAAGAGCTTTAAAAGACACAAATTCTGGCAAAACACCCAAATTTGAAGCATAATAAAAGCCTATTTTCTCTAAGTTGTGAACGCAACAAAAACACTCGATTTGACGAATATTTTTTAAAGTTCAAAACTTAGATTTTCAATAGACCTTACCTCATTCATTTATTTAAAATAATTATAGCATAAAATAAAAAGAACTGTCAAGATAAAAACTTGACAGTTCTTTTTTGATTAATGAAATTGCATTCCACCATCAACAATAATTGTTTGACCCGTAATATAATTAGAATCAGGACCAGCAAGGAAAGAAACCACATTGGCCACGTCCTCAGGCTCTGACAAACGTTTCATCGCGATATCTTTGGCAAAAGTCTGCATGCCCCATTCGTCATCTTTACCTGCATTTTTACCCACTTGATGTGCAATATCAAACATCATTGGTGTTTTAACAATCCCTGGTGCATAGGCATTAACTGTAATTCCTTCTTCTGCTAGATCGCGAGCGGCAATTTGTGTCATTCCACGAACAGCGAATTTTGAAGAAGAATAAAGCATTAGGTTAGGATTCCCAACGACACCTGCTTGCGAAGTTGCATTAATAATCTTACCACCATGACCTAGTTTACGGAAAAGTGCTGTGGCTGCCTGTGTTCCCCACAAAACTCCACCAACATTAATATTATAAACTTGATGAAATTGTTCAGGAGTAATTGTTTCAATCGGAGTGGTTGGGGCAATTCCTGCATTATTTACTACTACATTCAAATCACCAAATTTTTCAACAACAGCTTCTAAAGCGGCAACTACTTGGTCACGGTCAGAAACATCTGCTCTAAGAGCAAATGATTCGCCACCAAGTTCCTTAGCTGCTTGTTGAGCTGTTTCTTCATTGTAATCAATGATTGCGACTTTAAACCCATCATTATATAAACGTTTTGCGATAGCAAAGCCAATTCCTTGACCTGACCCAGTAACTGCTGCAACTTTAGACATCTTTATTTCTCCTTTAAATGAGTGAAATTTATATTTATAGACCTTTTCCAGTTGGTGAAACTAAAGTCTTAACTGCTGTTTCATTGTGATGAATCAAAGTATCAAAACCTTTATCAATCAGGTCATCTAAGCCAATTTTACCTGTAATAAATTGATTCAATTTAATCTTACCAGTTGCAACTAAATCAATGGTTTTAGGATGAGTATTATTATAAGCAATAGTCCCTAAAAGATTAGCTTCTTTAATGACTAATTTTGCCATGTCAACACTAGCTGCTTTACCCCAAATTGCAACGATAACAACTGTTCCACCCATGCGAATAGAATTTAAACACGCATCAAATCCTGGTTGAACAGAAGTACATTCAAAAGCAGCATCAACTCCTTTTTCATTAATTTGATGAACTTTTTCCTGAATATCATCTTCAATTGGATTAAAGAAATAATCAGCAACTTCTGCTTCTTGAGCTTTTTTACGACGCAAACCACTAGGCTCACTAATAATTACTGTATGCCCTTGAGCTTTGGCAACTGCAGCTGTCAAAAGTCCGATTGGACCAGCTCCAACAACGAGTACCGTACTCTTTTCACTCAAATTGGCACGTTCAACAGCATGATATCCCACAGAAAGTGGTTCAATTAGTGCTGCTTCATCTAATGGTAAATAGTCAGGAATTTTATGTACTCAACGTTCATCAACTGAAATTTTTTCAGCCAGACCGCCGCCATTTCCGCCCAAACCAATAAAGTTTGATCCTTCTGAGAGATTGTAATGTCCAGTTTCACTTGTATCAGTACCTTCGGGAACGATATAAGGTTCAACAACAACATGGTCACCTACTTTGAGACCACTTACCCCTTGACCTACAAAGTTTACAATACCAGACATTTCGTGTCCGAGAGTAACTGGTGGAACTTCACCTGTAATAGGATTTGGATGTTCTGCTGATGGACAAAAAATTGGTCCATCTAAAAATTCGTGCAGATCTGTACCACAGATTCCACACCAAGCCACATCTATACCTACTTGACCAGTTTTTACTGCTGGTTCATTAATTTCTTCAACGCGAATATCTCCGCGATCATAAAAACGTGCTGCGCGCATAAAAACGCCTCCTCTGAATAGGATGGTTGTCGTTTCAGGCAATCAATAGTATTTAATTTTGAGATTTCTCTCACAAATTTATTTTATCATTTATTTTTAAAATTTACAAAAAATTAAAGCGTTTTCTAGCTTGCTATATAAGACTTATAGACAGATTTGAGGTAATAAAAAAACTACTAACATTTCTGCTAGTAATCTTCATTTTTTATAAGAAGCTAAGAATTTTTTAAGTTCTATTTCTACGACGATTTTTACGACTATCTCCCTTGACTGGAATCTGTCTTTGTTCTCTGACGAATTCTGGGAGCTGATTATATTTCATCGATAGGACAAGTCCTAATCCAATGATATTGGACATCAAAGCCGAACCCCCTTGGGAAATAAATGGTAGAGGGATACCCGTTAATGGAACAACCCCAATAGCAGCTCCAATATTTTCAAAGACGTGGAAAAGAATCATCATGATAATACCGGTTGAAATATAAGTATAAAACTGATTATTTGAGTTAAAAGTCACTCGAATCATTCGATAAATCAACATAAAGTAAAGGAAAATCAAGAATGCTGAACCAACAAATCCGAAATCCTCAGCAATAACTGTAAAAATCATATCTGATTCACGGACAGGAACATTAACATTGGCAACGCCAATTCCTTTACCCCAAAGTCCTCCCACTCCGACAGAAATCAAAGAACGTGCTTGTTGAAGACTGAAGGTTTGCGAATACTCAAAGGGATGTAACCAAGCAATAAAACGATTGACTTGATATTTTGCAAAACTTGTACTTTCAAGAAACTTCTGTCCTTCTGGAGAAGCAACTAAAGCCACAATCCCACCTGCGACTGCTGCTACAAAAAGAAAAGCTGGCGCCAGTATTTTCCAAGAAACTCCAGATACTAAGACAATCCCAGCAAAGATTGCAGCAAATACCAAGAAAGTCCCAAAGTCCTTTTGAAATACTGACAAGATTGCGACAGGAATTGTTTCAAGAATCAAAAGTCCAATTAAGCGAAAATCGTCTTTGAGAACTCTCTTTTTCAAATTGTTTTGGAATGTTACTACAATTCGGGCTGAAAATAGAATGTAGGAAAGCTTCATAAACTCTGAGGGCTGAAATAAATTCCGTCCACCAAAAGCAAGCCAGTTTTTTGCACCTGTTGAGGCATAAGTCGCTCTATCATAGAAGAATATCGGCAAAATCATCAAAATCAGACCTAAAAGATAGAAAAATGGGGTTAAATTCCATAAAAATCTTGAATCCATGTGCATGACTATTAAGGCAACGAAGAGCCCAACGATTACCCAGGTTCCTTGTTGAACTACCAGAGTTGTGGCTTGTGCCGGATGATCGTGACTTACTGCCACATAAAGTGCGTAAAGACCAATTAAAATTAACATAAAGGCTGGTAATATCAGCCCATAATCAATTCTTGAATCAAATGTAAATCTATTTACTTTCTTTTTGTTCAAAACTAGCTCCAGTCAGTTTAATATTGTTTTAGCCTTAAAAAATTTATTTCAAAAAATCACAAATCCCTTTTAATCTGCTAAAACAACTTTAATATTGAGGTGACTTCCCTTTTAAAATCATAAATCCATTCTATTATACAATTTTTTCGAATGATTTGGGCGTTCTTTATCAAAATTTCGACAAAAAAACGCTGAAAACACTTTCAGCATTTTATAAAAAGTGCCCAAGAACATCTCCTCCAAAAATAAGAAGATATGAATAGAGAAGAATTGGTAATGGTTTACATAATAAGATACTCCAAGTGAAGAATTTCCAACTCATTTTTGTTTGACTAGCAATCAAAACTAGAGCATCGTCTGGGGCAATCGGTGATAATATAAGGAGCGCAAATACGATATTAAAGCGCTTTTGTCCTTTATCTAACCAAGCCATGTATTTATTATATGTTTTTTCTTTGACGAAAGTCTTAGCTAGCGAGGAGCCATATTTTTTCCCAAAGTGGAAAAGCAAAAACGAACCCGCAACAATTCCAAAGTAATTATAAATAAATCCCCAAACGGGCCCAAAAATCATGACACCGGCGGCCATTGTGATTCCGCCAGGTATGATTGGGACGATTACTTGTAAAACTTGCATACAAAGGAAAATCAGCGGCCCCAAAAAACGGTGGGCGACAATCAATTGTTGCAAGACGGCTTGATTTTGAAAAGCACCCAGTCGCCACAGATAAACTCCGCCGACAATTGTGGCCACAAAACCTAAGATGGTAATTACATTAAAAACTCGTTTGACATATCTTAATACGTTATCATTCAAAGAAAATCCTCACTTTGGGCATTTTTTTTTGCTTTAAGATAGGCCTCATTTTCTTCAATCCAACTAGGTAGAGAGTGAGCAAGGGTTTTAAAGCCAATCTTGTCTCGTGAATCAGTAAAATGTTTTTTTCGGTAGATATGATGAACTTGTGGATTTTTTTCAAGACTTCGGATTGACAAGCTAATTTTGCCATTGTATTCATCAATATCGATGATTTGGGCCATTATTTTTTGCCCAATTTTAGCAATATCATGGATGCTCTTGACATATCCGGATTGAATTTCAGAAATATGAATCAAACCTTTTTGTTCAATTTTCTCATTGGTTTCTGGATTTTGCAGGAAAAACTTTACAAATGCACCATAATCCTGCATTCCAATGATTTCAACTTCAACAATATCTCCGATTTTAGGACTTTTTTTATCCATTTTATGGCTCGATAATCTCAACTGATTCAATGACAACATCGTCAACTGGTTTATCTTGTGCACCCACACGTACATCTGCGATTTTATCAAGGACTTTGTAGCTTTCTTCATCAACTAATTGACCAAAAACAGTATGTCGACCGTCAAGATGCGGAGTTCCACCATCAGTATATGTTTCTGCTACTTCTTCAGGCCAACCCCCTTGAATAAGTGAGTCCTTTGGATAAGGCAAGTTTTTATTTTGAACGATGAAAAATTGACTACCGTTCGTATTAGGACCGGCATTTGCCATTGACAAAGCCCCACGAAGGTTAAAGAGATCCATTGAGAACTCATCCTCAAATTTTTCACCGTAAATTGAAGAACCACCCATCCCAGTTCCTGTTGGATCTCCTCCTTGAATCATAAAAT
The DNA here is from genome assembly GCF_001591705.1 of Lactococcus cremoris subsp. cremoris NBRC 100676. Taxonomy (GTDB): domain Bacteria; phylum Bacillota; class Bacilli; order Lactobacillales; family Streptococcaceae; genus Lactococcus; species Lactococcus cremoris. The sequence goes on from NZ_BCVK01000069.1 coordinate 7,118, forward strand.
CTTTGATGATTCGGTGGAAAATCACACCATCATAATAGCCTTCTTTACTGAGTTCAATAAAGTTTTTTACTGTTTTAGGAGCAAGACTATCAAATAATTTGACAGTCATTTTTCCATGATTGGTATTAATAATTGCTGTGGTACTTTTGTAGTTTTCAAGATCAAGTTGTGGGTAAGTCATAATTTTTTAGTCGGCATTTCTATTTAAAAAATGCCTTCCTTTCTTCATAGTTTAAGTTACTGACGAATCTGTCAGTTTTATTTTTTCCTGACAGATTTGTCAATCAATAATTTTTAAGGCTTGTAGGGCTTTTAAGATTCCATCATTTTCGACCGAATCCGTAATATAATCAGCTTTTTTCAAAATTTCTGGATGAGAAACTTTCATCGCAACTGACAAGCCAGCAAAATCAAAAAGTTCACGGTCATTGAGGCCATCGCCAAAATTCAGCATATTTTCAGCTTTCACCCCAAGTTCTTGCAAGACCTGTTGACAGCCAATTGCTTTTGAGCCTTCAAGCGGTACAATATCTGAACTATTTGGATGCCATCGCACAAGCCGAATTTTGTCAGCCAAGTTTTCTGGTAACTTCAACTGATCATCATGATCCGAAATTGTCAACATTTGATAAATTTCTTCTGTTTGATAATAATCAGGATTTTCTTTCAGTTCAGCATAAACTGGACCAATCGCCTCACTTGCGATTTTATCCCATTTTGAAACGCGTAAATTGTCAGCTGCCACAAATGAATACTCACTTTGTTCGGTTCTCAACCAAGCAATTATTTCCTCTACTAAATCCTTGGAAAAAGTATTTTTATATAAAACTTTTTGAGTGCGCGCATTCTCAACATAAGCGCCATTAATGGCCACGTAATAATCAGGTTTCAAGGCACGAACTTCTGGAACAACACCAAAAAGATTTCTTCCCGTTGCAATTCCGGTCATGATTCCTTTTTCATGAAGTTTTTTAAACACTTCATTGATTGATTCAGGCATAAATCCTGAATCTTTAACCCTTAAAGTATCATCAATATCAAAAAAGATAATTTTAATCTTTTGGGCTTTTTCTAATATTTTTTCCATTTATTTTTCACTCTAAATTTATTTGCACATTCTCAATTATATCATATTTCCAACTTGTTTTTCCTCAAGTTTATACTAAATGATGTTGAATGGCATAAATAGTAGCCTGAGTGCGGTCCGAAACTTCAAGTTTATTGAATATATTTGAAACATGTGTTTTTACTGTTTTTAAGCTGATAAAAAGTTCGTCAGCAATTTCTTGATTGGAAAGTCCTGTAGCAAGAACTTTTAGTACTTCTAATTCTCTTTTAGATAAGTCATCATAGAGTTCATGCTTGCGATGCTTTTGTTGGGCAATTTTTTCTTTGACCGCGTCAGACAAAACGTCTTCGCCATTGGCAACTTTTCTGATTGCCATTGCAATTTCTGCGGCTTGTGAAGTTTTAAGAATATATCCTTTTGCTCCTGCAGCCAGAGCTGGAAAAACTTTTTCATCATCAATAAAACTTGTCAAAATCAAAATTTTTCTTTCAGGATTTTTGGCTAAAATTTTCTGAGTTGCCCCAATACCGTCAAGTCTATCCATTACCAAATCCATCAATATAACGTCTGGGTCAAGCATTTCTGTTTTTAAAAAACCTGACTCCCCATCGGCAGATTCACCAACCACTTCAATATCGGGTTGGATATTCATAAAACTTGATAAACCAAGGCGCACCATCTGGTGGTCATCTACAATTAAAAGTTTGATTTTTTCCATTTTATTCTTTCTAAATATCTTTCATTTTTAAAGACTCGGCTTAGCTTTGGGAATAATAATCTCAACAGTGGTTCCCGAACCAGGCGCTGAAATCACTTTAGCATCTCCACCAATTAAAAGCGCTCGTTCTTTAATATTTGCTAAACCATAGCTCGCTGTTTTATCACTCGTTGAAACATCAAATCCAACTCCATCATCAGCAATTTTCAAGAAAATATTTTCTTGGGTTTCTCTTAAAGATACTTCAATGTATTCGGCTTGCGAATGACGCAAAGTATTCGATAAAATCTCCTGAGCCATTCGAAAAAGGTTGTCCTCAATATTACTTGTTGCTTCAATATCAGCCAATTTAACAGTAATATTTGCTGATATTTTTGCTTGCAATTCGTCTGTCAGTGCTGACAAGCCTTCTGCTAAACTCTTACCATCTAATTCTACAGGTCTAAGATGCAATAAGAGCGCCCGCATTTCGTTTTGAGCCGAATGAAGGACTTTCAAAACTAATTGAGTCTGTGTTTCGATTTGCTCTTTACTTAAGCTTTGGGTGGAACCAGCCACCGAAGATAAAATCATCGTTGCTGCAAATAGTTCCTGACTGACAGAATCATGGAGTTCTCGTGAAATCCTTTTTCTTTCTAATTCAATAATTTCAGCCTTGTCAGCAGATTTTTGCTTCGAGAGTTCTTGGAGTTCTGCCGACATATTCATAATTTTATCATGAACAGCTTGTAATTCAGGAGATTCGGGCTGCTGATTTTCTTCTAATAGCTTTATGTCATCTTGAAACTTTTGTTGAATACTCATGTTTTCAACATGATTAAACAAGGTAAAAATCAGCGCAAGTAATCCTGCAACTGATATAAATATCCATAAACCATAGAAATTATCACGAAGTTCTCTAATAATATTAGCGGTATTTAGACCACCCAAAGGTTGTCCACTATTCATCATTATGAATAGAAGAAGATACATAATAAGGATGATACTAAAAACTGCTAAAAAGGTTGTGAAAAGCGATTTTTTCATCCTCTAATCACCTCAATATTTCCTGAGTCAACACGAATATTTATTTTTATCCGTTTTTCTGCCTGATCTAAATTGTCACTAAAATAATGTATGTTACCTGCATTAATTTGTGCTGCCTCATTAAAAATCTTTACAAGTCCAGCATTTGTTGTTAAATCGAGCGCCACTCCCACATCGTCAGGAACAATAATTTTTGTATTACCTGTCATCTTTTTAATAGAAAGACTATTGCCAGAAGGTTTAAAAGTAACATCATCAAGATCAATGATATCATTTTGATTTTCATTCATGACTGACTCAGATTCATCTTGAGAAATATCTTCATAAGAAAAACTTCTTTCTTCTCCTTCTCTTGGATTATTTTTCCAAAAAACGATACAAACAATTGCCGGAAAAACGATGGCTAACCAAAACCAGCCAACTGTGAAGAGAATCATAACTGATATCGCCCAAAAAATGAAACTTATAATGCGTAATACACGCGCACGCGAGCGCGTCGCCAATATCGTAAAGAGGATAGCTAAGGCAAGCACTACCCACATACGCGGTGTACTAATCACATGAAAAATCAATCCTAATACAATAAAAATTTCTATAATAAAGATTGCTTTCAATTTTTTATTCATAAGTCTATTGTATCAAAAAATATAGTAATTTTTATCGGACTTAAGACTTAATTTTTACTTAATTATTAGTGATGAAATATCTGTCAGTCATTTTATCAGAAAAAAACTTTCCTTAGTAAAATTACTAAAGAAAGCTTTATTTATGTTTATCGAATTCCCAAAGCAATACGGGCGTAGCGGCTCATTTTATCTACTGTCCATGCTGGATGGTTTTTGAAAGTTATTTTTTATTTGTTGTTATACCAATGATTATAGGCTAGTAAACTTTAAAAGTCAAGTAATATGTGGCTTGGACTGTCTACTAAATGTACTATAAATCAGATTCTAGAACACTCTTACTCCCTACCTAAACTTGGTTCAAGTCTTTTACGCAAAATATCTTCAATCATTACAATATAACCAGCCTTAGCATATTCTGGAAAATTATCATTCAAAGTAAATCTATGACAAGTAATATTATACTCTCCTACTACTTGTATTGTATCTTTATTTGTTAGTTTCTGAGCGTAATCGGTTCTGCCACTTACTCCAAAATGATTTAAAGTTATGTCTTTTTACTTATTTTATCTCTTATTAAATTCAGAACAAATTTTATTTCAATCTTTGATTTTTTTATGATGACATTCTTATATATTTTGTTAGTTCTAAAAATTTTTTAATATCCTTTTACGTTATTGCACAATACCTTGCTTACGAAGCCAATCCATTTGAACCTCACCTGAAGATGGTTCTCTACCATATTGTTCCTTAAAGTTTTTTCTAAATTCGTCTGCTTCTGCAACAGGATCTGTTGTTTGGTTTAGGTTGTTACTTGTGCTTGCATTTGGAGAAGGAGTAAACTGGTCTGACACTGATTGTTTCAAAAGTAGTTCTTGTTCTTTTTTAGCCTTTTCCTCCTCAGCCAATAGTCTTGCTTTTTCAGTTTCTTCCGCTTGTAATTTTACGATTTGATCTTTTTCTTTTTGGGTTATTACACTAACTTTATTAATTAAGAACTCTATTTTATTTTTATTAAAAATATTTTCCATCTCTTGGTAACTCTTCGCATTGTTCTCAAGTGTAGCAATATTTGACTGAAGTTCGTTTATATTATTAAACCGTACGTCATTATTAGGAATATCTTTCTTATTTATGTTACTTTCGATATATTCATAAACTGCTTTAACATCTTTTTCAATGTATTTAGATTTCAAAGATTGTGCTTCTTTAGTTTTCAGATTCAAATTTTTAATTTTAACAACAGTATTAATAACGCTCTCATTATCGATTGAAATTGAGTTTTGTAATTCATTGATTCTTTTCTTTTCAGTAGTAACTTTGTTCTCATAGACTTTTTGAGCACGAAGTTCTTTTTGATGGTCGATATTTTTTTTATAAAAAATATACCAAAACTTATAATAACTAAAATCACTACAGCAATAACTTTATTTCTGCTTTTCATAATATAACGATATAGTATCTACTATATCTATCTCCTCATTTAATTTAAGCTGTTTAGACTATCACTTAACCAGTTATAAAAATATTTATAGGTTGTCTTAAGTCTTAATTTTTATCAAAATCCTTGCAATAAATAATTATTAAATTCATATTTATCCTGCTTATAACTGCTATTATATAAATATTTTATCACAGAATGCGTAGATTTTTTAACTTTACAATAAAATTATTCTTTTATTGTTTTCTTATCTGAGTATCTAATGTTCTTAATCTAATATTGTATTGCTAAATTGATGAGTGATAGACATCGATAAAAAAGATAATCGCAGTACCTGATATCAGCAATATCAATTTTTGACGTTAATAAACTCTAAATTCTCAAGTACATAGATTAATTCCCAAGTATTATGATTATTATCTTCTCCCCAAACATTTCTCGCAAAATCTTTA
>NZ_BCVK01000070.1 GCF_001591705.1 Lactococcus cremoris subsp. cremoris NBRC 100676
TACCATTCTTTTCAAAAGAAGTAAAAACGAGAAGTAAAAAGCTTATCTTACTCATTTCTTGCTTGCTCTTAGTTTCAGGGTTCTCTTTTACAAAGTTAAGACAGTATAGCGTGAGAGCAATGACTGATAGTCCTCAATACAAAAAAATATTAGTAAATAATTGGGAAAAGTCACAGCTCAATAAAGAAAATACAAACGAGAAATAAAAAAACATTATCAGTTAGATAATGTTTTTTTATTTACTCTAATTTTATATTCTTGCCTTAATGATTTTATAGATAAGTGATTATAGTTTTTCAACTGATTCAACTGCTTGAACAAAACGAGACGCGATTTCAAGAGGTCTAGTAATTGCACCACCAATAACCATTCCGTCTACTCCAATTTTTTGGACATACTGTGCCTGTTCGGGACTGTGAATCCTTCCTTCAGCGATAACGGGAATTTTTGCCTCAACTAACTTTTCAAGTAATTCAAAGTCAGGTTCATCTTGTTTTTTACTTTCTTCTGTATAGCCACTGAGAGTAGTTCCAACAAAGTCTACTCCAGCAGAATAAGCATTTTCACACTCTTTAAAATTTGAGCAGTCAGCCATTAAAAGTTGAGTTGGATATTTTTCTTTGATTTTTTTGATAAATTGATTAATAGTTAGCCCATCATGACGTTCTCTCAGAGTACAATCTAAGGCTATTACCTCACAAGAAGTAGCAACTAATTCATCAATCTCTTTCATAGTCGCTGTAATGAAGGACTTTTGAGGCAAATAATCTTTTTTAATAATACCTATGATGGGTAAACTTACCGCTTTTTGAATTTCTTTTATATCTCTGACCGAGTTTGCTCTGATAGCGACAGCTCCAGCTTGTTCAGCAGCTTTTGCCATCAAAGGCATAACTCCTCCATTTTCAGAATATAATGGTTCACCGGGTAAGGCTTGACAAGATACGATTATTCCACCCTTTATTTTTTCTAAAAATTGTTCTTTATTCATTCTCCGTTTATCCTCCATAAAATATGTTTTTGGATAATTACTCCATAATTAATATAGCATACGCTTACATTTTTGTCAATTATGATAAAATAAATGTAAGATACAAGAAATTATGAGTTAATTACCAAAGGAAAATTATGAAAATTGAAACAGTCATTAAAGAAAAATATGAATTACTTACTAAATCAGAAAAGAAGATTGCAAATTATGTATTAGCTTCAAAGGAGCGTATTGTTTATGGAACAATGAATGATATCAAAAAAGCAATCAAGGTTGGCGATGCAACCATAGTAAGATTTTGTCAAAAATTGGGTTATTCAGGATTTTCAGATCTTAAAATAGAAGTTGCTAAGGAAAGTTATTCTCAAAAGTCTTCTAATAGAACAGATCTGACCTTATTTTTTGATGAGAATGAAAATAGTATTATTGAGATTCTTCATGAAACAAAATCAAAATTAGATTTAGAACAATTTGAAAAAAGTTCAAAATTAATTTCTGAAGCTTCGGCTATTTATATTTTTGGGGTAGGTTTAAGCGGCAATACTGCGAAAGATTTAGAAGCGATGTTTCTTCGTATTGGAGTTCCAGTTAAAGCAATTAGTGACTCTCATTTTCAATTGCAAACAGCTGCCCTATTAAAAAAGACAGATTTAATCATTGGCATTTCATTATCCGGTAAGACATTAGAATTATTTGAATCCATTAAGATTGCCAAAGAACAAAAAGCTCAGATTATTACAATTACTAGCTCAGACTATTCACCACTTGCCCAACTTTCTGATATTAATTTGCAAACAGTGAATGAAGAGTTTTTTGATGGTGGCTCACTCACTGGAAAAATCTCACAATTATATATTTGTGAAATTTTGGTTAAAAATCACGAGCGACTTTATAAAGATAAATCAATTCAGAGTAGAGAAGCGATTATCAGAGCAGTTATGGATAAGACAGTTGAGTAACTTCTTTATTATTCAGCTTTTAGTGATGTTTGTTGAACCTTATTGAAATACTATGTTATAATATGGACATGACAAATTTCAAGAAAAACGATATATTTGAAGCAGAAGTCCTTGATTTGACACATGAAGGGCAAGGAGTGGTTAAAGTTGATTCTTACCCATTTTTTGTAGACAATGCCTTACCTGGTGAACGGATAAAAATGCGTGTTCTTAAAGTTGGAAAATCATTTGGTTTTGGGCGTGTGGATGAATTTATAAGCCAAAGTGAGCATCGCACGACTCAGTTAAATCTTGATTATTTAAGAACTGGGATTGCTGACTTTGGTCATCTGACTTATAATGAACAAGTAAAATTTAAACAAAAGCAAGTCGTTGATATTTTAAGAAAAACGGCTGGGAAGGAAGATTTCCCTGTTTCTCCAGTTATCGAATCTATTAAAACGATAAAATATCGAAATAAGGCACAGATTCCTATTCAAATGGTTAATGGGATTTTAACTACTGGATTTTATAGAAAAAATTCTCACTCATTAATTCCAGTCGAAGATTTTTATATTCAACATCCTGAAATTGATGCAGTTGTCCTTTTTTTGCGTGATGAGTTTCGGAAAATTAATTTACAAGCTTACGATGAAAAAACGCGCAAAGGTTGGCTACGAAATATTGTGGTTAGAAGAGGTTTTCATACAAGTGAAATGATGGTTAGCCTTGTTGTAACCAGTAAAAAACTCCCAGAAAATGTTGATTTGGTAATTGACAAATTAGTGGAGCATTTTACTAATATTAAATCTGTTCAACTCAATATTAATAATGGAACTGGCTCATTTATTTTAGGTAAAGAGTTCGTTTTATTGTATGGAAAAGATTTTATTACAGATTTGATGTTGGACAAAACTTATCAAATTTCTGCACCGGCTTTTTATCAAGTCAACACTCCACAAGCTGAAAAACTTTATGAAACAGCCTTTGAATTCGCAGAATTAAAACCAGGAGATATTGTTATCGATGCTTATTCTGGTATTGGAACAATCGGAATCAGCATGGCTGATCGAGTCGCTGAGGTTTATGGGATGGAAGTTGTTCCGGCTGCTGTTGAAAATGCAAAACGTAATGCTCAATTAAATGAACTTGAGAACACACATTATGAAGTAGGAACAGCAGAAAAAATTATGCCCAAGTGGCTTGATGAAGGAATAAAACCTGATGTTATTTTTGTTGACCCACCAAGAAAAGGGCTCGATGAAACTTTTATTAAATCAGCAACAGCAACTAATCCTCGGAGAATCGTTTATATTTCATGTAATCCTGCAACCTTTGCTCGAGATGTTGTACGTTTTGAAAACGAAGGCTATATTTTAGATAAAGTTCAACCAGTTGATTTATTCCCACAAACGCATCATATTGAACTTGTTGCTCGCTTTAATAAAAAATAAAAGAGGATAGTATTTTAGAAAATCCTAACCATAGAAAGAAAATCATGATTCGCATAACACAAATCAAAATTTCAATTGACGAACCTGTCAGTAAAGTTAAAAGTCTTGTTTTAAAAAAATTAAGGCTTCAAGAAGCTGACCTGCTCGATTATCGAATTTATAAAGAATCAATTGATGCAAGACACAGAGGCGAAATTGATTTTATCTATACTGTTGACATTAAACTTAAAGATGAATCCAAAATACTGTCTAAAAAAATTAAAAATGTTTCTTTAGCACCAGAACTAGACTATGTTAATCCGCAACTTGGAACTAAAAAAATGGTCAACCGCCCAGTCGTCATTGGATTTGGCCCTGCTGGAATGTTTGCTGCTTTACTTTTGGCTCAAAATGGTTATCGTCCAATTGTTTTAGAACGAGGCCAAGCAGTTGATGAACGTGTAAAATCAATTGACAAGTTTTGGCTTGAGGGGAAACTTAATCCAAAATCGAATGTTCAATTTGGTGAAGGTGGAGCAGGGACTTTTTCTGATGGAAAATTAACCAGTCGTGTTCGTGATTTACGTGGACGCAAGGTTTTAGAAGAGTTTGTTGAAGCTGGTGCCCCAGAAGATATCCTTTATAAGGCACATCCTCATGTCGGGACAGATTTATTACGTGATATTGTTAAAAATATCCGAAAACAAATTATCGAGTTGGGTGGGGAAGTCTATTTTGATGCTCAAGTTGAAGAATTTTTAATTGAAGATGAACAATTACAAGCAGTAAAACTTGCTGACGGAAAAATCGTTAAAACAAATCATGCAATTTTAGCCATTGGTCATTCAGCTCGTGATACTTTTTCAGAACTTTATGATAAAGGGGTAACAATTACCGCTAAACCCTTTGCTGTTGGAGTTAGAATTGAACATTCTCAGTCATTGATTAACAAGGCTCAATATAAAGGATTTGCTGACCATCCACGGTTAGGTGCGGCAGAATATCGTTTAACTCACAAGTCATCATCAGGTCGAGGCGTTTATACTTTCTGTATGTGTCCGGGAGGACTCGTTGTTCCGGCTGCCTCAGAAGAAGGTGGACTTGTCACAAACGGAATGTCTGAACATGCCAGAGACCAAAAAAATGCAAATTCCGGACTTTTAGTCCAAGTCTTCCCTGAAGATTTCTCAAGTAATCATCCACTTGCTGGAGTTGAATTTCAAAAAGAATTAGAACATAAAGCTTTTGAATTAGGCGGCTCTAATTATCAGGCTCCTGCACAACTTGTTGGAGATTTCCTTGACGGAAAAGCTTCCAAAGCAATGGGTTCGGTTGAACCAAGTTATGCTCTAGGAGTAAAACCAACAAATCTTGAATCATTATTCCCAGACTATGTTACACAATCTATGCGAGAAGCGATTGTTGGTTTAGATAAAAAAATGCACGGTTTTGCACTTTCTGATGCAGTGATGACTGGTGTTGAATCTCGTTCATCTTCGCCCGTCAGAATTAACCGTGATGAAGAAAATTTTCAATCAGTTTCAACTAAAGGAATCTATCCTTCAGGAGAAGGAGCAGGCTTTGCCGGAGGAATTGTTTCGGCTGGGATTGATGGTTTAAAATGTGCTGAAGCACTAATTTCTGATTTTGCAAAACCACTGACGGAGGTGTAAAATGGTTCCTAAATTTCATGATTACGAAAGAGAATCAGAAAATTTTTATGACCGTATTGCTAGCCAATTTGACCATAGTTTTGATGGATTTTTGGCCAGCTTTTTTAAAAGATTTATCCTTAAAAATCTAAAATTTGAACAAAATTCTAAGATTTTGGATGTCGGTTGTGCTAACGGAAAGCTTCTGGCGATGTTAAATGATAAAAAGAAAATTGTCGGTAGTGGCTTGGATATTTCGTCAGAAATGATTAAAGTTGCCAAAGCCCAGTATCCTAATTTTACTTTTGAACAAGGTTCTGCTCAAGAAATTCCCTTTAATAACGAGAGCTTTGATTTAATTATTTGTTCGGCTAGCTTCCATCATTTTCCAAAACCTGAGCGTTTTTTGATAAAAGCTGAATGCCTGCTCAGACCCAATGGAAGATTAGTGATTGCAGAAATTCACATTCCATTTATCACAAAAATTTATAATTGGTGGATTAACCGTTTCTCGACAGAAGGAGACGTGAAAGTCTATCAGCCAAAAGAACTGACAGAACTTTTCAATCAAAATGGTTGGAAAATTAATAAAAAAAAGATTTTTTTACAGATTCAATATTATGAACTTGAAAAAAATTACTGACAGGCTCCTCTTGGAACTTATTGACAAGTCTGTCAGTAATTCTAAAATAAGAATTAGGAAAAATTATGGAACAAGAACAACATCGCAGTTTTAAAGCCTCTTGGTTTTTCAAGTGGTTCATTAATAATAAAGTCGTTGCAAGTTTAGCGATTGTCCTTCTCTTTTTATTGAATATTTTATTACTCAATAAAGTTGGATTCATTTTTAAACCTGTCGGAGAATTTATTACAGTCATTTCTCTGCCAGTTATTTTAGCAGCAGTATTTTACTATTTACTTAATCCGATAGTTGATTTTTTGGAAAAAAGACGAGTTCCGCGTGTCCTGACAATTATTGTCCTTTTCTTAATTATCGCAGCTTTGATTGCTTGGGGCTTAATTGTTGCTATTCCAAATGTCATCAGCGGAGTAGACAATTTCGCGTCATCGGTCCCTCATTATGTTAACACTGCCCAAAAAGAGATTAATGCTTTAGCAAAAAATCCACACTTTGAGCAATTCCGACCACAAGTTGACCAATTTGCCAAATCAATTGGGAATCAATTGATTGATTGGTCAAAAACTTTCTCTGTTAATGCCGTAACGACTCTTTCACATCTCATCAGTAAAACTACAAGTATTTTGATTTCTTTGATTGTCTTCCCATTTGTTCTTTTTTACTTGTTAAGAGATGGTCAAAGATTAAATGGCTTTGTCACTCATTTGTTGCCCAATGATTGGCGTAAAGAAACATCAAAAGTCTTGCATGAAATTAATAGTCAACTTTCAAATTATGTGCGTGGTCAAGTCTTAGTTGCCATTGCTGTTGCCATTATGTTCATGATTGGGTTACCAATTATTGGATTGCGCTATGCAGTAGCCTTGGCAATTACAGCAGGTTTCTTGAACTTAGTTCCATTTTTAGGATCATTTTTAGCCGCTATTCCAATGGTAATCGTTGGTTTGGCGATTGGTGGACCTTTGATGCTTGTAAAAGTAATCATTGTTCTTATCATTGAGCAAACTCTTGAAGGGCGCTTTATTTCTCCTTTGGTTCTTGGAAAACAAATGTCAATCCATCCGATTACGATTTTATTTGTTTTACTGACAGCTGGTCAAATCTTAGGAGTTTGGGGAGTTCTACTTGCGATTCCATTTTATGCAACACTCAAAGTGATTATTGTTCACGTTTATGAATGGTATCGTGAAATTTCAGTCCTTTATCGTGAAGAAACAGCTACAGAAGAAGCTAAAGAGTAATTAATAGAATAAAAAATAAGGAGAAAAATGTCATATTCAGAAGATACAATTGACTTTTTACATCAGGGAGACCTGATTGGAATGCAAAATTCACTTGCAAAAGCATTAAAAAATGATAATAATGAAATGTTGGCTGACCTTGCCGAATATCTGCAAATGATGGGTTTTATTGATGAAAGTCAAAAAATTTATGACCAAATCATGTCTGAACACCCAGAGTCAACGGATTATCTGATTAATTTAGCAGAGATAGCTGAAGATAATGGTAATTTAGATGAAGCTCTGAACTATCTTTATCAAATTCCAGTAGACGATGAAAACTATATTGCTGCACTCGTTAAAATTGCTGATTTATATCAGTATGAAGGTGATTTTGAAACAGCAATTTCAAAATTAGAAGAAGCACGAGAATTATCAGATTCTCCGCTTATCACCTTTGCTTTAGCTGAATCTTTTTTTGAACAAGGTGATTATTCAGCCGCAATTACAGAATATGCCAAACTTTCAGAACGTAAAATTTTGCATGAAACAAAAATATCTATTTACCAAAGAATTGGCGATTCTTATGCTCAATTAGGTAATTTTGAGAATGCCATTTCATTTCTTGAAAAATCATTTGAATTTGATGAAAAACCTGAAACTTTATATAAAATCGCTCTTCTTTATGGAGAAATTCATAACGAAACAAGAGCTATTGCTAATTTCAAACGATTAGAGAAAATGGATGTTGATTTCCTGAATTATGAGTTAGCTTATGCTCAAACATTGGAAGCCAATCAAGAATTTGAAGCTGCACTAGAAATGGCACAGAAAGGTTTGAATAAAAATCCAAATGCCGTTCCTTTACTTCATTTCGCCTCAAAAATTAGTTTCAAATTAAAAGATAAATCAGCAGCAGAACGTTACCTCATGGATGCCTTGAACTTACCAGAGTTACATGATGAAACAGTCTTTCTACTTGCTAACTTGTACTTTAATGAAGAAGATTTTGAAGCGGTCATTAATCTTGAAGAACTTTTAGAAGATGAACATTTATTAGCTAAATGGCTTTTTGCAGGAGCACATAAAGCTTTAGAAAATGATTCTGAAGCGACTGCTCTGTATGAAGAACTCATCCAAACCAACTTGTCAGAGAATCCAGAGTTTTTAGAAGACTATATTGATTTTCTTAAAGAAATTGGTCAAATTTCTAAAACAGAACCAATTATTGAACAATATTTGGAACTCGATCCAGATGATGAAAATATGAGAAATTTGCTGACAGACTTAAAAAATAATTACTGACAAAGCTGTCAGTAATTATTTTTATTGTAAGCTAGAAAATTCACAAACTTGCGTCAAAATAATTGTAAAAGGGTCTATTATCTGATAAAATGATTGTGAAGTAATCCAAGAGATTATGAAATATGAATTAGAACAAATAGAGGTAAAATAAAAAATGTCTGAGAAACAATTTGGGGCGAACTTGGTTGTCGATAGTTTGATTAACCATAAAGTGAAGTATGTATTTGGGATTCCAGGAGCAAAAATTGACCGGGTTTTTGATTTATTAGAAAATGAAGAAGGCCCTCAAATGGTCGTGACTCGTCATGAGCAAGGAGCTGCTTTCATGGCTCAAGCAGTTGGCCGTTTGACTGGCGAACCTGGTGTAGTAGTTGTTACGAGTGGTCCAGGGGTATCAAATCTTGCAACTCCACTTTTGACTGCAACATCAGAAGGTGACGCTATTTTGGCTATTGGTGGACAAGTTAAACGAAGTGACCGTCTTAAACGTGCGCACCAATCAATGGATAATGCCGGAATGATGCAATCAGCAACAAAATATTCAGCAGAAGTACTTGATCCTGATACACTTTCTGAATCAATTGCCAACGCTTATCGTATTGCCAAATCAGGACATCCAGGTGCAACTTTCTTATCAATCCCCCAAGATGTAACGGATGCCGAAGTATCAATCAAAGCCATTCAACCACTTTCAGACCCTAAAATGGGGAATGCCTCTATTGATGACATCAATTACCTAGCGCAAGCCATTAAAAATGCCGTTTTGCCAGTAATTTTGGTTGGAGCTGGTGCTTCAGATGTCAAAGTTGCTTCATCATTGCGTAATCTATTGACTCATGTTAATATTCCTGTCGTGGAAACATTCCAAGGTGCTGGCGTTATTTCACATGATTTAGAGCATACTTTTTACGGACGTATCGGTCTTTTCCGCAACCAACCAGGAGATATGCTTTTGAAGCGTTCTGACCTTGTTATTGCTGTTGGTTACGACCCAATCGAATACGAAGCTCGCAACTGGAATGCCGAAATTGATAGCCGCATCATCGTTATTGATAATGCCATTGCTGAAATTGATACTTACTACCAACCAGAACGTGAATTAATTGGGGACATAGCAGCAACATTGGATAATCTTTTACCAGCCGTTCGTGGTTATAAAATTCCAAAAGGAACAAAAGAATATCTTGATGGCCTTCATGAAGTTGCTGAACAACACGAATTCGATACTGAAAACACCGAAGAAGGCAGAATGCACCCACTTGATTTGGTCAGCACTTTCCAAGAAATCGTCAAAGATGATGAAACAGTCACCGTTGACGTAGGTTCACTATACATTTGGATGGCACGTCATTTCAAATCATACGAACCACGTCACCTTCTATTCTCAAACGGAATGCAAACACTTGGTGTTGCACTACCTTGGGCAATCACAGCCGCATTGTTGCGCCCAGGTAAGAAAGTTTATTCTCACTCAGGTGATGGAGGTTTCCTCTTCACAGGTCAAGAACTCGAAACCGCCGTTCGTTTAAATCTTCCAATCGTTCAAATCATCTGGAATGATGGTCATTACGACATGGTAAAATTCCAAGAAGAAATGAAATATGGACGTTCAGCAGCCGTTGATTTCGGTTATGTTGATTACGTAAAATATGCTGAAGCAATGGGAGCAACAGGCTACCGTGCCCACAGCAAAGAAGAACTTGCCGAAATTCTAAAATCAATTCCAAATACTACAGGTCCTGTAGTAATTGATGTACCTTTGGACTACTCTGATAATATTAAGTTAGCAGAAAAATTATTGCCAGAAGAGTTTTACTGATAAAAAACAAGCAAATTGTGAAATAACAAAAATAAAAGAAGAAGTCCTTGAACCATTGTGTGTTCAGGGATTTTTTCATTTATTATTAATCAAAAAACAATTTAATTTAATGGAGTCCTTTAATGAGTAAAATCACGATGGCATAGGAAAAACTTGAAATAATGCCAAATATCCAAAAACCAAGTCCTTGATAAATAAGACCACCGACTATAAACGCGAGAGTCAGTCCGAGATAAAGAGCAGATGAATTAAAGCTCATCAAAGTTGAGCGATTTTGAGTAGATAAAGTCACAAGATAGGCAGAAATCGCGGTTACCCCCCAGCCCATAGAAAAGGCGAGCAAAATTAGAAATATAATGAGACCTAAAATACTGTTGCTAAACAGTCCTAAAGCCAATGTAAAGCTAAGTGAAGCACAAGCATTGAATAAAATTGACTTTACTCGTCCTAATTTGTTCATAATCACACCACCAGTTGAAGCAGCAATAAAATTTGCGGTGCCGTAAATTAGAAAAACTAGACCAGCTTTCCCACTACTAAAATTGAAATGCTCTGCTAAAAAACTTCCAAGGAAAGTATAGACTAGGTAAAATCCAAACATCCAAAAGAAATCTAGAAGAAGTGTATGAATCACATTTTTAGCTTTAAAAACATTTCTAAAATTGACCAAATAGCTAATTTTTTGATTTTGAGCAGTAGTATTTGGGATAATGGCTATTATAAGAATGAGCGAGAATACTGTAAGAACGGCCGATGCCCAAAAGGCACTATGCCAATTGCTTAGTTGAGAGAGAAAAGATCCAAGTGGGACACCGACTGCCACAGAAAGTGAAAGACCCGCCATTGAAATTCCCATAATTTTATTCATCAATTGCCCATTAAAATAACTACCAATGAATGCCCAGACATTTGGGAGAAATAGAGCAGCACCTAGTCCCGCAGCTGCACGATAGATGTAAAAAGTTGCAAGATTTGTAGCAATTGCGCAAAGAAGAGTAGCCCCTAAAAAAAGACTCATGCCGGTGATTAAAAGTTTACGTTTACTAAAACGGTCGCCTAAAGGGCCAAACAATGGAGCACCAATCATTTCACAAAGGGCATACGTTGTGACACCAAGGGCAGTTTGACTAATTGTTGCATGAAAGTCTTGAGCAATTTGTGGGAGTAATGGGCTGATGATAAAACTATCAACCCCGACGACAAAGACACCAAGGAAAAGTCCAGTGACGGTAGAAAAATTTTTAATGTTCATAAAGTCAGATTACGCTTTGTTTATTGAACTTTCAAGTGAACTTTTGGGAACTAAGTTACAAAGTTGATACTACTTGTGGGATTTTAGAAAAGTGGTAAAATGAGCTTATGGAACTTGAAACAGAAAATACTTTTATAAAACATAGTCAAATTCATGGAGAATTTTGTCCTTTAGATACAACAATCAAAATTTTGTCGGGTCGTTGGAAAACAATTATTTTAAATCGTTTGATGAAAGAGGAATTGCATTTTAATGAGCTTGCAAGACAGATTCCCGATTGTACGAGAAGAATGCTAGATTTACAACTTCATGAACTAGTTGAGGCACAAATCATTAGAAAAAATATAAACTTTGAATTGTTACCTGTACAGATTTCTTATGAATTAACAAATTTGGGAAAATCACTTTTACCGATTGTTTGGACAATGAACGACTGGGGAATACAATATATTAAAGAAGTGACAGGAATTACCGATGTGGACCCATCTTGTGAAGGAAAAAAATAAGAATTAATTCTGAACAACAATTAGATTTTATGATATATATGTATTCCAAATAAAAATAAGAAACGTATCAAAAATTAATCGTCTAAAACAAACAGAAATTTTTAGAATTTTTTATTAAATACAGCAAAAGTTCAAACTATTATGACCGGTAGACCGGTCATTTTTTTTAGACATTTCTTACT
>NZ_BCVK01000071.1 GCF_001591705.1 Lactococcus cremoris subsp. cremoris NBRC 100676
ATAAAAAAATATTAAGACCAAGTCTCTCCAATTACGATAGAATCAACTTATCAAGATTGGAGATTTTTTATGGCTAAAACTACTTTTCAGGGTATCCCCCGCCCACTCGTGCGTACTAATCAAACTTTTATTGTACTTAGCATTATTTTAGCAGTGGTCAGTAATTTTTATTGGATTCTTCTACTCCCGATTCTCGCCGGATTGTCTGGCATATTGTTTGAACGAAATTTTGTTATTCTGATTGCTAAACGTTTTTTAAAAAGAAAGGCCTCAGAATATATTCTTGAAGATAAGTCCGACCTTCGTTTTAATCAAATTATTGCTACAAGCTTATTGAGTGCCAGCTTGATTGCTTCTCTTACCCATCACCCTATTTTGGCAATTGTTTTTGCCGCATTTGTTTTCCTCGCTGCTTCCATCGCTTTAAGTGGCTTTTGTGTGGGCTGTTGGATTCATTTTCAACTTCGTCAGTATCAATATCGTCGGCAAGTAAAAAAAGGACTTCATTAAGTCCTTTTTATCTTTCCAAATAAAATTCAAAACGGTCACCAACATATTGTGACAAAACATATTCAAAAGCAGTCCCATCTACTAGATAAGAAACCTGTGTTAAACCAAGTATAGCAGCTCCAACTCTTGTTTTTAAGTATTCTGATACTTCTGTACTGACTCTCTTTGCCGAAACAATTTGTTCACTCCGACCAATTTCATGCCCATGGCTTTCCAAAGTTTTAAAGAAATTACTAGTAATTTCTTTTTTATCAAAAGATTTCACTAATTTAAATGGAATACTTGCCACTTCATAACAAATGGGAACATTGTCAGCATATCGAATCCGCTCCATTCGAATAATCGAATCTTTTTTAGTGATGTTCAACTTCTCACATTCAACTTCATTAGGAGCAGTTCTAATATAACTTAAGACTTCTGTTGAGGGAACCTTGCCTTGCGAACTGATAATTTCTGTAAAAGAAGTTGTTCCACGCATTTTTTCACGCACACGTCGGCTAGCAACGTAGGTTCCAGAACCTACTCGACGGTCGAGAATTCCCTCATCTACTAAGGCTGTCACAGCTTGTCTGGCTGTCATACGACTCACTGTAAAACGCTCGGCTAAATCTCGTTCGCTTGGAAGACGTTGTCCAATTTTCCAGATGCCTTTTTCAACTTCATCTTTTAAGGCATCATGTATTTTTACATAATTTGGTACTGATTTTCTTGCCATAGTTCCCCCTAACTAAATAATAACAATATATACCACTTTAATATCTGTCTACCATTATATCATAGTTCAGTTGACTTACAAATCAAGAACATTTAAAATAATCGCAAATCTTATCTTCTATTGTTTTTAAAAATATAAAAAAGAATTAGCATGCACTAACTCTTTTTATTTTTAAATTATCTTTAATTATTTTGAAGGAACAGTAATTTTTCCATCAATGATATCTGTTTTGGTTTTGGCAACAGCATCTTTAATTTCTGAAGTTGCGTTATCAAGTCCTAAATCTACACCACCATTTTTAAGGTTGTAAGTAACGATTGTTCCACCAGGGAATTTACCGTCTTTAGTCTTGTCAGCAATGTCTTTTACAACAGTTCCTACTTCTTTGATTGTTGAAACAAGAACAAAGTTAGAATCTTTACCGTCTTTAGATTTATATTTTCCAAGGTATTCTTGGTCTTGGTCAACACCGATAACCCAAACTTTGTCAGCTTCATTTTTGCTTGAGTTCAAGGCTTTAGCTTCACTGAAGACACCTGTTCCTACGCCACCCGCACATTGGTAAACAACATCATCACCAGAACCATACATAGCTGCTGCAATTGTTTTACCTTTAGCCGCATCAGAGAAAGAACCAGCGTATTGAATATCAACTTTGATGTCTGATTTTACAGAATTGGCACCAGCTACATAACCTTTTTCAAAACGAGTAATAACATCGGATTGCATCCCACCGATGAAACCAATTTTGTTCGTTTTAGTTGCTTTGGCCGCAGCTACACCAGCAAGATAAGCACTTTCGTTATCTGCAAAAGTTGCTGAAGTTACATTCTTTTGGTCTTTAATGACAGAGTCAACGATAACAAAGTTAGATTTTGGATTATTTTTCGCAGCTGCTGATGTCGCATCTTGTAAAGAGAATCCAATACCAAACAAAAGTTTGTAACCTTGTTGCTCCGCAGAGTTATAGTTAGTCGTGTAATCTGAAGCTGAATTAGATTGGAAGTAAGTGTATCCAGTACCTTTTTTCAGGTTATTTTCTTTCCCCCAGCTTTGAAGACCTTCCCAAGCGGATTGGTTAAACGAACGGTCATTTACACCATTAGCATCGGTGACGATTGCTGCTTTAAGGTCAGTTTTTACTTTACCTGAAGTTCCAGATGCGTCATGTGAACGACATCCTGCAAGGACTGCGACTGATGCAAGTGCAATAGCACTAACTGCGATTACGCGTTTTTTCATGGAAAGGGTATCCTCCGAATTTTGTTTGGCTAAATTTAGCTTAAGACTATTTTAAGCTATATTGTATCTTCTTGCAAGCATAATTTAGCGGAATATTTCATTTTCTTGCTTAACGTTCGGAAATAACTAACAAAAACACAAAAAACATTTATATTTATCGGTAATTACCATTATTACTTTACATTTAAGACAAGACATGAAGCGCTTACTTTGATTGCAAATTGATATGCTATCTAAAGATAGCATATTTAACTTTTACATTTTTACTTAATCAAGGCTTTTAAAAGAATAAGGTAAAAGTCCTTCGACAGACGTTTCTTTTACTTTATCATCTTTTGAGATAAGATAAACCGGCATATCGGCTGGACAAAATTCTGCAAGTACTTGCCGGCAAGCACCACAAGGGCTAATTGGTTCTTCTGTTTCTCCAAAAACATAGAGTGCGTCAAAATCTTTGACACCTTCTGAAATTGCTTTAAAAATAGCTGTCCGTTCAGCACAATTTGATAAACCAAAACTAGCATTTTCAATATTGCAGCCTTTAATAACCTGACCATCAGCTGTTAGAAAAGCTGCTCCAACTGGAAAGTGTGAGTAAGGGACGTAGGCTAGACTTGCAGCCTCACGAGCAGCCACAATCATCTCTTTAGTAGCTGTCATTTGAGGTAAGACCTTCCATAATTGCGACACCAGCAGAAACTCCAAGACGAGTTGCTCCAGCATCAATCATTGCTTTTGCTTCTTCAAGATTATGAACACCACCAGAGGCTTTAACTCCCATATCTGGACCTACAGTTTGACGCATTAATTTTACATCATGGACTGCCGCTCCTCCAGTTGAGAAACCTGTTGAAGTTTTGACAAAATCAGCACCAACGGCCTTAGCAATTTGGCAAGCTTTAATTTTTTCTTCATCAGTCAAAAGACTCGTTTCAATAATCACCTTGAGTAGTTTATCGCCTTTCACAGCATTTACATCTGCAATATCTGACTCAACAAGATCCCAATCCTTAGATTTGGCTGCACCAATATTAATGACCATGTCAATTTCGTCAGCCCCATTTTCAATGGCGTTTTTAGCTTCAAATGCTTTGAGTTCAGAAGTATTAGCACCTAAAGGGAAGCCAATAACTGTACATACTTTTACATCAGAGTCTTTGAGTTCTTGACTGGCATAATTTACCCAAGTCGGGTTGATACAAACACTCATGAAATCATATTTTTTTGCTTCATCGATGATTTGTTGAACTTTAGATTTTGGAGCGTCTGCCTTGAGAATAGTATGGTCAATATATTTATTAATTTGCATTGTATGTTCTTTCTATTTTTTTAATCTTAAATAAATCATTCCGACAATGAGATAGACAACGACGAAAATAATGATAAAAGCAATAAGTTGAATAAGCCAACCCAAATTTTGTAAATATAATTTTGTGGCTGCCCCAGCTAAAGCTGACAGAATCACTTGCAAAGCCATCACTGGAGTTGGAATTTTTAAATCATTTTTCATCTTATCTGATAATCTCTATAATTTCTTTTTGCTCAATTTGCTGGTCACTAATGACTAAGCTATCATTAAATTCAGCAACTAATTCGTCAGTAATTTCTCGATTAGAATAGAGGCTGGCGATAAGCTCACCTACTTCAACTCGATCTCCTACTTTTTTGGTCAAGGTAACACCTGCTTCAAAATCAATTTCATCTGCTTTAGTTGCCCGTCCAGCACCTAATTTCATGGCAAGCAAGCCGATTCCTAATGCTTTTTCCTCAGAAATAAATCCTGATGCTTTGGCATGAATATCAACTTGATATTTCACTTTAAGAGGAGCTGTCAGCTGTTCAAAAGCATATGGGTCACCACCTTGGGCTTTAACCATTTCAACAAACTTTTTGTAAGCTAAGCCATTATTAAAATGCTCTAAAATTTCAGTTATTGATTTTTCAAGTCCCGCAAGTTGCAGCATAATTTGAGCAAGCTCAGCGATAAAGTCTTGGAATTCTTTTGGTGCATTTCCCTGCAAAGTATTAACTGCTTCTGTCATTTCATTCCGATTCCCAATTGCAAAACCAAGCGGCTGACTCATATTAGTAATAACAGCCACGGTTTCACGACCGACAGATTTTCCAAGGTCGACCATTGTTTGAGCCAGAAGTCGTGCATCATCTACTGATTTCATGAAGGCACCATCGCCCACTGTGACATCCAGTAAAATAGCGTCAGAGCCTGCAGCAATTTTTTTAGACATGACCGAACTTGCAATTAAAGGGATAATATCAACAGTCGCCGTGACATCTCGAAGAGCATAGAGCAACTTATCAGCTTTAACTAATTCATCTGATTGGCCGATGATGGCAATTCCAGTTTCTTTAACTTGTTTGATAAATTCTTCTTCTGTTTTTTCAAACTTGAAACCTGGAATAGATTCTAATTTATCAAGTGTTCCCCCAGTATGTCCAAGACCTCGTCCTGACATTTTGGCAACTGGAACACCGAATGAAGCAACTAAAGGCGCCAAAATCAGCGTGACCTTGTCGCCCACCCCTCCGGTAGAATGTTTGTCCACTTTGATACCAGATATAGTTGACAAATCAAATTCTTTACCTGAATGAACCATAGCCATCGTGAGATAGGCAGTCTCTTGTGTCGTCATTCCTTTAAAATAAATTGCCATGGCCAAAGCCGACATTTGATAATCTGGCACAGTTCCATTGACATAATTTTCAATCATCCAATCGATTTCAGACTTGCTAAATGCTCCGCCGTCTCTCTTCTTTTGAATGAGATCAACCATTCGATAGGTCATAGACTTCTCCTCATTTTATATAATAAGTGATTAATCATTTATAACTTCTAAGAATAAAGTATCCTTTATACCTTGCCACTAGCTGACAGTTGCCAAAGACCTCTTCCATTTTTCTTTGAGCAGATGGAGCTCCTTGTTTTTTTTGAATTACAATTGTTAAATGTCCACCATCATTAAGATAATCAAAGGCACCAGTTAAAATTTCATGAACGACTTCTTTCCCAGCCCTAATGGGAGGATTTGAGATAATTGCATCATATTTTTCACTGACAGCTTCATAGATATTTGAAAGTTCAATTTCAGTATTACTGACAGCATTATCAATTGCATTTTGGCGACATAAATCAAGCGCCCGACTATTGACATCTACCATTGTCACACTTAAATCAAACTTTTTAGCTAAGGTCAATCCCAGTGTTCCATAGCCACAGCCAACATCTAAAAGCGTTTTTGCGCCTTCGGGCTGATAGTTCTCTAATAAAACACGTGAACCATAATCAATTCCATTTTTTGAAAAGACACCACGATCAGTTTTAAAACGCATTGACAGTCCTAGTAAATCAACTGTTAGTGTTTGGAAGTCATGCGAAAGATCTTGATTATCTTCATAATACATATTTGTTTTAACCATTGATTTAATTTTAACATAAAAGCCCTTTTTTATCTTCAAAAAATTTTTAGAAATTCCACCTATTTTGTAATCTCTTACACTTTTCACTGACCACTAAGCTCAAAAGTTGTCAGTAACATATTTAATACGCTTACAGATTTATTAGTTTTTTTACCTCGATAGACCAAAAATATGATAAAATATTTGTCATGAATGAATTCATTAATTTTGACGAAATTAGCCGTGAAACTTGGCAAAATCTTTACAATACTTCTATCGCCCCATTAACACATGATGAATTAGAATCAATTCGCTCACTCAATGACGAAATCAGCTTGCAAGACGTGGAGGACGTCTATCTACCTCTGATTCATCTTCTTCGTTTATATAAAAAAAATTTAGAAGATATGAGCTATTCTAAAGGACTTTTTTTACAAAAAATCGTTAAAACTCCTCCTTTGATTATTGGAATTTCGGGGTCAGTAGCCGTTGGTAAATCAACCACAGCAAGACTCCTTCAACTTCTCCTCTCACGTGCATTTCCAAAATTAACTGTAGATTTAGTCACAACTGACGGATTTTTATACACAACTGATGATTTAAAAAATATGGGAATTCTCGACCGTAAAGGTTTTCCAGAAAGCTACGATATGGAAAAACTGACAAGTTTTCTTTATCATGTCAAAAATGGCGAAAGATTTGAAGTTCCGATTTATTCTCATGAAACTTATGATATTTTACCTAATCAAAGTCAAATTATTGACAGTCCCGATATTTTAATTGTTGAGGGGATTAATGTCTTACAAAATCCGCAAAATCAACTCCTTTACATCAGCGATTTTTATGATTTTTCAATCTATGTTGACGCTGACGAAAAACTCATTGAAAAATGGTACCTTGAACGCTTTGATAGTCTTTTAAAATTGGCAAAGTATGACCAAACAAATTTCTATCATCAATTTACAAAAATGCCTGAGGACAAAGTACTAAATTTAGCCCGTGAAACATGGGCACGTGTCAATCGTGTCAATCTCCGAGAATATATTGAACCCACAAGAAATCGGGCAGAAATCATTCTCCACAAGTCAGAAAATCATCACATTGATAAAATATATCTAAAAAAATTCTAAAAAAAATTACTGACAAATCTGTCAGTAATTTTTTATTTATTTATTTTACTGACAGAACCGTCAGGCAAAATTAGAAATAATCTGCTGTATCATCATTTGGAAAAATGAATTTCTTTAAGATGAAAACACCGATAATCAAGATGAGAATAGCACTAGCAATCAAAAGCACTCCAACTAAACGTTCATGGTAAGTCAATAATAATCGGATAAGCGAAGTAATTCCTAGTGATAATAAGAAAATCAGTGACACATGTCCCTTGTTTCTCAATGAAGTGATGATTAAAGTTAAAAATTCAAAGAAGATAAAGAAGGAAAGAATACTTTCCAAAATATCGTAATAATGAACTTCACTCTCAGAAAGAAAAGCCAGTAAAACGAGATTATAAACCTCTCTAAATAGAAAATAAACCATCAAAAGCCCAACTACCATGAGCAACATAAAACTAATTTTCGATAAAAGATTAGCAAATTTCAGTTCAATATGATTAAAAAAATTTTTCATAGGCCCTCTCCTTCTTTTCTCCTCATTAAAATATTTCTGTCAGTAAATTATGCTTATAAATCAGAAGATTGAACATAGTCTTGAACAAATTCGTCAATTTCAATATAAATATAGCACTTCTTATCGCTAATTTTCTTTCTAATTTCAGCTTCAATCTGATTTATAATTTCATAATCCTCTAACACAAGTTTGCTGACCAAATCAATTTTAGCCGCAATCAAGATTTCTGTTGGACCCAGATGAACCGTTTTGACATTAATTACTCGTTCAACCTCAGAACGTTCAAAGGCAGATAAAATCTTCTCTAAATCACTGTCTGTCACACGTTCCCCAACAATCAAACTATAAAATTCTCTAGTCAAGAAAATCGCAGCAGCCATCAATAAGAATCCAATCAACAAACCACTAATTGCATCAAAGATAGGATTGCCAGTAACCATTGTTAAAACAGTCCCTAAAAGAGCCAAAAGTAAACCAATGATTGCACACAAATCCTCAGTAAAAATAACTAAAATTTCACTATGACGACTCTCATGTAAAAATTTGAAAATAGGCAATTTTTCCGTGTTTAATTCACCAATTTCTTTAAAGGCAATTCTTAGTGAAGAACCCTCAATGAGCATACCTATCAGTAAAATTCCAATAATAATTCCAGTATTTTCTACAGTGTGGGCTGGATGAACAAGCTTATCGTAAGCCTCCATGACTCCGATAACCCCACCACCAAAAAATAGGAAAGTTGCCACAATCATACTAAAGAAATATTTCGCACGTGCCTCACCAAATTGATGCAAATTTGTACTTGCTTGTTTTGACCGACGGTCACCAAATAAAAGTAAAATTTGATTTCCACAATCCACCACCGAGTGAATACTTTCATTTAACATCGCAGCCGAACCTGATAAACCAAAACCAATAAACTTGCTAATTGCCACTAAAACATTTGCTCCAAGTGCCGCAAAAACCGCAAACATTCCTGAAGGTTTCTTTTCTTCCATAAATATCCCTTTTTCTATTCAATATATTATCTATTATAACATAAGCCCTAATTTAAGATTTAATCTGTTACTTTTATCTCAAAATAAAAGGTTCTCTCCATAGGAAAGAACCTCTAGAGAATAAATCAATAGACCTATCCCCAATACTATGTAAGAAAAGAAGTTAAATGAACACTTCATCATAGCATTCCTTTAACTAAGATAATAATATATCATTTACAAAAAAGTGTCAATCCCTTAACGTAAACATTTTAGCGTCTATAAGATTTATCGCATAAACTCTAAATTTCTTTTTCTAAAAGCAAAATTTCGAGCTCTTTTTTCTCCCGATTTATTTTTTCCAAACGATAAGTTAAACTCGTTTTATCTGTCTCTTCTTCCATTCCTAATAAAAATTCAATCGAAACATTAAAATAATTTGCCATTTCGAAAACACGACCAACACTTGGTTTTTTCTTGTATTTATAATTTTTCAAAGTATTTCGAGGATAACCTAATTCTCGTTCAACTTGATTAAAAGACTTATGAGCTTCTTTGATTAATAATTTTAATCTAGAGTAAACAAATAAATATTCTTGTACCATTGTAGTTTTCCTTTTCTTTTCTAATAAATCTATTCTTCACTTATCTCTTCATCTTCCTTCCATGTCCAAGAACGAGAAAAGTCTTGATTTTGAAAAAGTGAAGCCAGACCGCTGAGTTGTTTCAAGCGAAGCAACTCTTCTTTGTCCATTCCAATGTGTTTCATAATCCACTGATCACTCAAACCCGATTCCACCAACTGCTGAACAATTTCTGTCATTAACTCAATTGAATGTGTTCCTCTAGCTCGATTGTGACGAATAGTACTGGCAATTCGATTTTCAAGTGGCCGGTCTATAATTGAAACAGGTAAGCAATTTCCTTCCCGTTGAGCAATTTCTTCTGACCTTTTCATGACCAAATAGCGATGAAATCCATCAACAATCTCATAAAAATCCTTTTCCTTATGTAATAACAAACGATAGGCATCGTATAGCCATCTTCCAAAATAGAACGTTCCAGTAGACGAAATTCAGGAGGTGCTGTTCGATTCGGATTATAAGTATTGGCCCTAATCTTCTCGATAAGCACTCGTTTAATTTGATAAGCTGGGCTTATAAAAATGTCTCCCATTTTTCCATTGCCTCTTGTTTCTTTTGTAATTCATCTTTCGTTTGACCAAAACCCATATACTGACAAGAAGTGTCATTTTTCAAAATTGTAATGCACATCCTCTTATATGAGGGCACCAATGTAAAATTTTTAATAGGTACATCATCTGGATAGTTCTTAAAACGAATAAGCTCATAGGACTGTTTATATTTGCGTTTATTGGTTGGAGCCCCCAAACATTCAAAATCCAATCCGCTTGTTTTCAATTCCTCGACGACATTTACCGGTAATGCCCCACCGGTTCTCATCCAATAGTCCATTGATGATTGGAACTTTTTACGATATACATTTCTGGTTTCTTCCGGCAAAGTATCCAGTAGAAATTCAACGTAAGACTGCCAAGTATGACCTTTGGGTAGGACCGCTCCACGATATCCCATCGCTTGCGTTCCTCCATAAAGGGCCGCAAAGTTTGCCCCATTGACTCGTCCCACCAACTTCCCCCATGTTTCAGGTTCTAAAGCTTGACAAAGTTTAAGCGAATGAACGCCACACTGATGGAAAGGGTTAGCGACTCGCATCGATTTAAAAGGCACACCCGCTTGATAATATAAGTCATAGAGGTGATTATAATCAAACTCAAATTTAGCATTCGCTCGCCAAATATCTGCAAATAACCAATCATACATTGGGTAGAAATTAAAGACATCTTTACTAATACGATGACTGTAATTTGTTGTTCCAAATCGTGAGAATGTTTCATCTCGTGTCACCGCATTATAACGATTCAAACTTTCTTGGGCACGTATTCCAACCAAAACAGCCGTTGTAGTCGCCCCTTTTTCATTATGAAGCCACTGACAAAATTTACTTTGAAAATCATAATCTGACATTCCAACTTTGAAAAATGAAAAATCTTGATTTTCTAAATGAATGGCTCCTTTAGGAATAGTATTCAACCACAATTCCTTATGGTCTGGGTCCCAAGGTAACCAAGTCGATTGTGACATTGAAATTCCACAAGAAGCCGAAACAGGCAAACAAATATGATAATATTCAAACTCAGGATATTTTCCCATCGAACGATGAATATAATCTTTGGTTTCTTGATAATTTCCTTCATAATCCAAATAGAAAACTGAAACCTTTATTCCTTTTTCGACCAATTTATGGCTTTTATAATAAAGATAAACCAATTCCAATATCAATCCTGAATCTTTACCACCAGAAAAAGAGATAATAAGATGGTCAAAATAATCACAAATATAATCTAATCTATGATTAAAAGCTTCGTAAACATTTTCTTTTTGATAAACCTTCACCATATTTTCCTTTCATTTAATTAATTGATTTCATTTTTTCAAAGCGCTCTGTCAAAACTATCAACACTTATATATTACACAAAACGAAATACTTTGTAAAAATTTTTATCAAACTAAAAATTAATCAAAACAATTAATTTTTGAATAAAATAATGCTATAATATTCAAAAAATAAGAAAAACTAACTGAAACAGATTATTTTTATTTTTTGATATTTAGAAGAATCCTCCCATAAAAGAAAGGATTTTATGCTTCATTTGAGTATAAAATGGGAATTGAAATGACAAAAGATACGAAAGAAATTATCGTTCGCAGCCTCTTAAACATCGCTTCCGAAAATGGCAAGATAAACATTGAAGAAATCGCCAAACGCTCACACATCACTCGAACAACAATTACAAACAATTTTAAAAATGGGGTTCCCAGCATTGTAGAATATATTTATTTAAACATTGTTGATGAAGTCAACCAGCAATTGCTGCTGTACAATTGTGAGGAAGTCTCTCTGGAAATTCTTGCCGATATTATGCTTCCTATTCTTTGGAAACACAAAGCTGAGGCCCATATCATTTATAGTTCTCAGCTTCCCTTTCGTCTAATTAAGACAATTAGTGACCGAACTTGGAAATGGGCTGAGAAAAGGTTCAATTTTCTCGTCAGAGAGCACGATTTATCAAATTATTTTACAGGGCAAGAATTGCTCAAATATTTGGTTCTGTTGCAAAGTTTTCCAAAAAATCTATTTTAGTGTAAAATTGAGAAAAAAGACAGAGAGGACAGAGTAATGAATCATTTTAAAGGCAAACAATTCAAAAAAGATTTCATTATTGTCGCTGTTGGTTACTACCTGCGTTACAATCTAAGCTATCGTGAAGTTCAGAAATTGTTATATGATCGTGGAATAAATGTTTGTCATACTACGATTTATCGTTGGGTGCAAGAGTACAGCAAAGTCCTCTATGATCTTTG
>NZ_BCVK01000072.1 GCF_001591705.1 Lactococcus cremoris subsp. cremoris NBRC 100676
GCAAAATTATATTGTCACAAGCATTTGGCGCCGAAATGACTATTGGTCTTGTATTTATCGGCAAAGCACTTTAAAGATGGAGGAAAATGACTCATGACTCAGTTTCAAGAAAACCAGGAACAAATTATGACCTCTTTGACTAACTTGTTTAACAAAATTGATGCTTATTATAAGCCACAGATGGAAGCTGAATTTTCAAATATTTCATTATCAGAAATCGAAACAATTGAATTTATTGCCAAAACTCCCTATCCCAATGTGACAAAATTAGCTCATCATCTTTATATGACACGCGGTGCTGCCAGTAAAATTGCTAAAAAACTTCTCAAAAAAAATCTGATTGAAAGTTATCAAATTCCTCAAAATAAAAAAGAAATTTATTTTCGATTAACGAAAGAAGGTCAGCAGATCAATGACCGTCACGAAAGTCTTCACCAAAAATTTTCCCAAAACGACCAAGTGATCTTTGACGAATTAACTGATGAAGCCGTCAGTAATATTTTAGAATTCCTTGATAAATACAATAATCACCTTGATTCTTCTATCCGAAAAAATATTGAAAAATAAGTCTGTCAGTAAATTAATTTTTACTGACGGTTTTTTTATTTGTTTTTTGTTGACAAAGAAATAATAATGCGATATACTTTTTTTGTTTCCAAGGAAACTCGAATAGAAAAGTGAAGCCTTTAGTCTGACAGAGTTCACTTTAGCAGCTGAAAACCTGCGCAAAAAACTTCCTAAGAAATCAAATAATCATCACAATTCAGCTCGTTCGCCTTGAAGTGACTGAAATTAGATAAAATTGCGAAACTACTCCTTGAGTAGAATCCCTCATTTTTCAATCTAGTTTGTCCATTCTCACTAAGTTACTAATGTAACTCATCGAATGGAAAATTTCATCAATTCAATTTAGTCAAGCAGAATCTGACATCAAAACTGTCAAATTCTTGTTGCCCTTGACCCTTTCCCCCACTTGCTAAAGCAATCGAAAAAGAAAAAAGGTGCAAAGACCCTAGAACGAACTCACATCTTAATGGAGGTTCTCACTATGAACATCAATAAACATGCCCTCACTTTTGGGCTTATCACAACTTTTCTGACAGGACTTGGTTTTACAATCATTTCCCCTGTTGTCCCATTTATGGTCGCCCCTTTTGCAAATGCTCATGACCAAGCATTCATCGTCTCTGCACTAATGGCCATTTATGCACTCTGTACTTTCTTTGCCGCCCCCGCACTTGGCTCTTTATCAGACCGCTTTGGTCGCAAACCAATATTACTAATTTCTTTAGCTGGTTCTGCCTTGGGGTATCTGGTCTTTGGTTTAGCTGGCAGTCTTTGGATGCTCTTTATCGGACGAATCATCGATGGCTTAACCGGTGGAAATATCGTGACACTTTTCGCTTATTTCGCCGATATTACTGATGAAGAAAATCGAACAAAAGTATTCGGATGGACAGCTGCTGCTGTTGGTGTTGGAACAATTTCTGGCCCAACCGTTGGTGGACTCCTAGCCCATTTTGGAAATTCAGTCCCCTTCTACTTTGGAGCAATCATCTCCCTTGCAAATCTTCTTTATGGTGCTTTTGTCATGGATGAAAGCCTTCCTGAAAATAATCGCACAAAAAATTTTTCCCTTAAGCAGCTTAATCCATTCACCCAACTTTTTCAGCTCTTACGCATGAAAAATCTCAATCGTCTCCTCTTTGCCGGTATCTTACTTTGGTTGCCAAATGGTGCGCTCCAAGCTATTATCAGTCAGTTTTCACTTGATAGTTTTGCTTGGACACCTGTATTAATTGGTCTTGCCATTTCAATCATGGGTTTGATGGATATTTTAACTCAAATTTTCATCATGCCCAGACTTCTAAAATTAGCTAATGAAGATAAACTTATCTGTCTAGCAATAGTCTGCGAAATAATTGCTTACTTACTTTTCGCTCTTTCTGCTTTTTCTAAAATGTGGCCCCTCTTCATTCTGGCAATGTTTATCTTTGCTTTTGGAGATAGTATTTTCGGAACTGCCTTCAATGGCAAACTTTCAATATCAGCGACTTCTTCTGAACAAGGTAAACTTCAAGGCGGAAGTCAAGCTCTTCAAGCACTTACACGCGTTATCGGTCCTTTAATTGGTGGACAAATTTACATTAGTCTCGGACATTCTGCTCCTGCTCTTATGGGATTTATCTTCCTTATTCTCGCTTTGATTGTTCTATCGAAAGCGAAATCAAACGAATAATTTATAAATAAAAAAACCACCTCTAAAAGGTGATTTTTATTTATAAATTACAATTTTTCAGCAATATCAGTAATTGCTTTATCAACTGCTGCTTTTTGGCTATCAACCAAAGCAACACGTGCTGTAATTTGTTTAATTGCCATTTCAATTGAACGTTTCAAGCCTTGGTTTTCTAATTTTGGTTCAAAGAAAGCTTTATATTCCGCTAATTTATCAGCAGTTTTGAAAGTATTCCCTGGATAGATGACAAATTTGTCATAACTCATATCACCACCCAATTTTTCTTCAAGGAAAGCCCAATTTGCTTTTTCCCAAGCCCATGCCGCATCTTGTGAAAAATCATTGCGCAAAAGATAGAACCAAGAGAAAGCAATATCTTGTGGTTTAACAATATCGGCATTTTTGAAGCTTTCAAGTAATTCAGCAATAACTTTTTCATCTTTAATCAAAGCAACTGCCCCTTCAAGTTCACGTTTGAATTCTTGGAGGCTTGTTTTGATATAAGTTTCACGATAAGTTTTAACCAATTCAGCCGAGTTAGTTGTTTTGATTTCATTGTTCAAAACAATTGGACGAATATCAGCTGGAATACTTGCTAAATTTTCTTTATGTGTTGCAAAAATTTGGCTAGCTTTTGTTTTGGCATCTGCATTTTCAGAATACAAAGTTTTACTCAACACGATTCCACGAAGGCTCTCATCCCCAGCAGATTCACCAGCAACTTTATCCCAACCCAAACGAGCATAATTTTTAGCAAAAAGTTTTCCTACCAAGCTTTGGAAGGCTTTTTCAGTTTCTGAATCTTCATCAACAAAAAGTTCCAACTCACTAATGAGTTGACTCAAACCAGTATTAACAAGGTAAGATTCTTCATTAGTGAATGATGGCAAGATATTTACAACGTCAGCATAAGAAATCACACCTGCTTTAGCCAACAATTTACGGTCTTGCAAGATTTGGAATTTTGTCACATTCTCCAAAGATTCAACTTCTGAAAGAAGGTCTGTCAGTAAAGCACCCTTATAATCAATGATGTAATGAGCCATATTTGCATCATTCAAAAAGAGAGCTTTACCATTGTTTTTAGTTTTCAAAGCAGCAAACCCTGGAATTTCAACTTTTTCAGAAGAAAGCAAGTCTGGTAGCCCTGTCCAATTGGTATTCAATGGAACATTCCACAAACGTCCTTTGTCAACACCTTCACCAACAAAGAATTGTTTTTGGCTCAAAATCAAAGTATCATCAACGACTTCTGCTGTAACGACAGGGTAACCCGGTTGATTAACCCATGAGTGCATGAAGGCTGCCACATCTTTTCCAGAAACTTCAGCCAAGGCATCCCAAAGATTGTCTCCAACTGTATTTCCATATTGATGGCGTTTGAAATAAAGGGCTAAGCCAGCAGCAAAGTCTTCATCTCCGAGCCATTTACGAAGCATAACCATTAAGCGTGAACCTTTAGCATAGACGATTGCTGGATCAAAAAGTGTTCCAATTTCATCTGGGTGAGTTACTTCAACGTGGACAGATTGAACTCCATCAGTTGCATCACGATTCAATGCCATATTGGCTTCTGAAATTGAGAATGATTCCCAAACGTTCCAACTTGGTTCCAAAGCATCCATACAAACATATTCCATGTTGTTAGCGAATGATTCGTTGAGCCACAAATCATCCCACCATTGCATAGTTACAAGGTCACCGAACCACTGGTGAGCCAATTCATGGGCAATAACTGTTGCCACATATTGTTTACTTTGAATGGTTGCATTTTCAGGGTCAACCAACATGCAAACTTCACGATAAGTGATACATCCCCAGTTTTCCATTGCTCCTGCTGAGAAGTCAGGCAAGGCAATATGCCAGCTGTGTGGAAGTGGATAGGGTGTTTGATAATAATCTTCGTAAAATTCGATTGAACGAATAGCAATATCAAGTGGGAAATCAAGTGCTGCTTGACTATGAGCTTTCGTTGCAAAGGCACCTACTTCAACACCAGATTTTGTTTTTCCTTTTTTATATTGAAGTTCACCGAATACAAAAGCCAAAAGGTAAGAACTCATTTTAACTGTCCGTTCAAAAACGTGAATTCCATTAATATTCAAGAGTTCTGGCATATTTGAAACAATGATGTCGCTTTCTTCTTCATCAAATTTTACTGACAAATCGAAAGTTGCTTTCGCTTCTGGTTCATCAATAGATGGGAAAGCTTGGCGAGCAAAATGGCTTTCAAACTGTGTGCCAATTAGCATTTTCTTTTCACCATTGACTTCATAATATGAAGGATAGATTCCCATCATGTTGTCAGTCAATTCGGCTTCATATTCAAATGAAACAGTCACGCGCCCTGTTTCACCAATTTTAACAACAATTTCTTCATCTTCTTCATTTTCAATGAAGTTTGTATCAACACTAAAAGCGCGAACTTTGTTGAAGTGTAATCCTTTGGCATGAAAGGCAACAACAGTATCTTTTGCTTCCCCAGTAATTGCCACTTGACCTTTTATTTTCTTAGTTTTACGGTCAATATCAAGGAAAATTTTATAATTTTCCGGAACAAAAGTTTCAATTAAACGTTTTACAGCCATATCTTCTCCTAAATATTCAGTATTAATATAATTATATCAAATTGAATAGAAAATTTCGAGTACAAAGAAAAATTACATCTTTTCTTTAACTTATTAAAAAAACTGTCTACTGACAGCTTTTACAGAGGATATTCACTCTTATCAATATCCTCAATTTTTTGTCATTAATTATTTAGTTGCTTCTAAGGCTTTTTCGTAATTAGGCTCATCCGAAAGCTCCGCTAATATTTCACTATAGACGATTTGCCCCCCTTTTACAACAAAAACACTACGAGCAAGACGACCTTTGAGTGGTCCATCATTTAAAACAATACCATAAGCTTGTCCAAAAGTTCCATCATCAGCAAGAATTGTCATTTCAACTCCCTCGGCTGCACACCAATTTTTTTGCTCATCTGCTGTATTATTTGAAATACTCAAAAAGTCAATTTCTGAATGCTTTGCTGCTTCAAGATTAAAATGTTTGGTTTGAAGTGAACAAACTCTAGTATTGATGTCTGGGAACACACTAATCAAAACAGGCTTTTCAAGTTTTGATAATTTAATTTTATTTCCTTTTAAATCTGTCAGTTCAAAATCAGGTGCATCACCACTTGTTGTCGGATTTATTGTTGCTATTTTTTCACCATGAGATGTGATATTCATTGTCATTAATGCTCCTTTATTAATAGTTATATTTTCATTCTATCACAGAATATCCTCTCATCTGGCTCTTATTGCTCATCTTTCGCTGTCAGGTAGGGACTTTCTAAAGGACTTGGAAGTATTAGCTTGTTGTCTTCTGATTTCACAAATTGATAATTAATTTTCTTGATTTTAAGTGTTTGTTTCATGATAGGCTCCTCCTTTGAATAAATAAAGTATATCAGGAAAAACTTGAGAATAACTTAGCTTATTCTCAAGCAAAACTTAATAAAAAAATTACTGACAGTAATTTTTAGCGCTTTATTAATGCTAAAAAAGCTGTCAGTAATTATTATTTTAAAATCATAAAATTATGATTGACAGTCGCTTGAATCACAGGATGATTTTTCAAATAAGCCGCAATCAATTCTGTCATGTCCACTGTTATTTCTCTGACAATCTTGTCAGCAGAAAACATTGGATAATTTCCCCCCCCGACTGCTCGATACTGATTGACTACAATTTCTAAAAACTCCTCACTGGCAACTGGACGTCCCTCAAAACTTAAGTTCACAATTCGCTGACCAATCTTTTTCTTCAAATCAATAGTATAATCAATGCCTTCATACATATCATAATTATAATACTCAGGTTTAGGTTCAACAAAGCGAGGACTAAAAATAATTTCTCCCTCATCATTAATTTCAAGATGTTCAGCCGTTCGTTCTAAGGCAGCTTTTAAATCTGCTCCTGTCACTCTTAAAACAGCTAAAGTATTAGGATAAATGTAATTTGTCAAAATTGAGCGCATGGTAATCTGTTCATCAAAACCTTTAGCTTCATTGTTAAAAAGGGCTGTCCCCGAAATTTTGGCAGCTGTTGCTTCCATTTGTATTTTATTTATCAATTCAATATAAGGATGCTCACTAATGCGCGCGGCCATTGGATCCAGAATTTTCATATTCCCCAATACTTTTCCCATTGGCTGGTCCAACCACTCTTCTGTTTCCTTACTGATATCAGAAATAAGTTCAAGAACCTCTGTCGAAACTTTTGACTTGGCCGTTCTATGAATTTTGGCTTTTGAATGGGTAATTTTTTTTTGCTTATCTAATTCTAGCTCAATTTCCCCAACAAAAGCCCCTCGAAACCCAGGCTGAATCACGGGAACTCCTAAAACATGTTGAGCAATTTTCCGATGCTGATGTCCCGTGACTAGAGCGTCAATCAATTCTCCATATTCCAATAATAATTGGTAGGCTTCATTTTCTCCTGTTAAGATTTCCGTAGGAATTCCTGTCACTAAATCTCGTTCAAATCCCCCATGATAAGCTACAAGAAGCACATCAACGCGCTGACGTAAGTCGGGTAAAATTTTTTTGGCAGCTTCAACAATCGATTGAAAAGTTAAATCTTTAATTGTAGCTGGCTGTTCCCAATGAGGAATATACTGAGTCAAGAAACCAACAATTCCAATTTTTACGCCTTGTCTTTCAATGATTTGATAAGTTGGTCCAAAAGCTGGCTGTCCTTTTTTATCCAAAACATTGGCTGTTAAAATAGGATAATTGACTTGCTTGACATACGTTTCTAAATACTCCAGTCCATAATTAAACTCATGATTCCCTAGTAAGCCAACGTCATAGCCAAAAGAATTTGTGACATTGACTAAATCTTTGATGCCTTCCTTTGCTTTTTTTGCCAGATAGTAAGCCAGAGCAGACCCTTGCAAGATGTCGCCATTTTCAATTTTTATGACGATTTCTCCTTTTTGTTCAGAGGAGCTTGTCAGTTCGTCCATTTTAGTTCGAGCTTTAGCAATCGAAAAAGGTAAATCCATGTCTTTTTCTGTAAAATTTGTGGGAAGAACAAAGCCATGCAAGTCACTTGTTTCAAGAATTCTTATCTTCATCATCCTTTATCCTTTCGCTAATTTTTTTCTAATTCTTGATGAAATGAGTTCAACAAAAATAATTAATACTAAAAGTCCGAGTAAAATCGCTCCAACAGACGACCATTTATAGCCAGACATTGCAAAACTCAATGGCGCACCAATCCCACCAGCACCGACCAAGCCCAAAATGGCAGCATCACGAAGATTCATATCTAAACGATAAAGTAGGATTGAGTAAAGATCTGGTAAAAGTTGTGGCAAAACCCCAAAGCGAATTTTTTGAAAAGTTGTGGCACCAGCTGCATCCATCGCTTCAATGACACCCATATCCAAATCCTCAATGGCCTCAATAAATAACTTTGCAATCATCCCAATGGACTCAAAACCAAGCGCCATCACACCAGCTGACGAACCTAAACCAACAACTGGAATAAACAAAAGGGCATAGATAAATGAAGGAATCGTCCGAATAGCCATTAAAACAAAACGAATCAAATAAGCCAGCCAGTTAGGAACCAGATTTGTTGCCGCCAGAAAAGATAGTGGAACAGCGATAATCGCACCGACCAAAGTTCCAAGAATCCCAATAGCAAAAGTTTGCAGAAAGAGATAAGCCAAACCTGTTTCAGTGAAATTGAAAATTAAACTACTATCTGGATGAAAAATTCCTGTGAAAATATTTTTAGCAATTAAAGCACCATGTTCTGACACCCCGTGATAATGAACAACCGAGGTTGACCAAATTGAAATAGCTAACAAAATGATAAAAATCAAAAGATAATAAAACCATTTTTTAGGTCGTCGATTGTATTCTTCAATAATTTGTGAATTCATTTTTCCTCTCATTTCATTCCTAGGCAATCTTCTTGCGAATGAGTGCACTGACAGAGTCTATAATCATGACCGTAACCAAAATTGAAACCAAAATCATGCCGACACTGGCAAAATCTCGAAAATTTACACGGTCATTTAAGATATTTCCAATCCCGCCTGCACCAACATAACCTAAAATCGCTGCATAACGAACATTTCCTTCAAAAGCATAAAGGGCAGTTGAAAGATAAGTAGGTAAAACTTGAGGAAAAACAGCAATAAAGAAGGCTTTTAAGGGACTCACTCCCAAGGCCTCTGCCGCTTCAAATGGTCCCATATCAACCGTTTCAATGACTTCAAATAATTGTTTTCCGATAAAAGAAAAAGTAAAAATAAAAATCGCAACGACCCCAGCAAAAGTCCCCAGTCCAAAAATATAAGTCGCAATCAAAGCTAAAACTAGCGTTGGCAAAGTTCTTGCAAGCATAAAAATAAAGCGAATGATTCCATTTACTAACCGATTTTTAACGATGTTATTGGCTGTTAAAATTGCAAAAGGGACCGCTAATAAAGCTCCCAATAAGGAAGCAAAAAAGCTCATTTTAATCGTATCAAGCAAAGGAGGAAGTACCTTATCAAAGTAAGACCAGTTTGGTGGAAGCATACTTGCTAATTTTTGTAAAAAGAGTCCACTTCGACTAAGCGCACTAAAGTCAAAATTTGTAAGAAGTACAGATAAACCGATAATTATAATAATAATTATCCAGTAAATCCAAGTACGACTGACTTTTTCTTCAACCACTTCACCCGTGAGGAGTTCTATTTTTTTGGGCTTAAATATTTTATCGTACATTTAGCCCTCTTTTCTATAAACTTCATCTAAAATTTCTTTGGTTACTTCTTGTGAGGGCCCATCATAGACAATCTTTCCTTTTTTGACGGCGATAATTCGTGAGGCATATTCTAAGGCAAGTTCAACATGGTGAATATTTAGTAAAATCGTTTTATTGAGCTCTTCGTTAATTCTTTTAAAATCATCCATTACTTCTTTAGCCGTCACTGGGTCAAGGGCTGAAACAGGCTCGTCAGCCAGTAAAATCTCACTTTCTTGTGTCAGTGCACGCGCAAGTGAAACCCTTTGTTGTTGACCACCAGAAAGTTGATCAGCCCGGATATATGCCTTGTCTAAAATTCCTACTTTATTCAGAGAATCTAAAGCAACAAGTTTATCTTCTTTTGAAAATAAGCCAAAAATCACTTTAAATAAGTTCATGTCTGGGACACGAGCAAACATAACATTTTTTAAAACAGTAACTCTAGGCACTAAATTATAGGATTGAAAAATCATTCCGACGTGGCGTCGAAATTTTCTTAAGTCTTTGCCTTTTAGTTTTGAGACATCCGTATCATTCACAAAGAGACGACCGGAAGTCACATCATTTAAACCATTGACACAGCGAATAAGGGTGGATTTCCCCGCTCCTGATGTCCCAATAATGGCTACAAATTCTCCTTGGTCAATTTGTAAGTTAATATCTGTCAGACCTTTTGTGCCATTTGGGTAAACTTTTGACACATTTTCAAATTTAATCATCACTTCTCCATTCTATATGAAGCTTCTATTTTATTTATTATTGCTTCATTTTCACAAAAAGAGTCTGGAACTCAACGAGTAACCCAGACCCTTTTAAAATGATTTTATTTGTTCATTAGTTGGCTTTACTCATTTCATTTGCCACTTTAATGGCTGTTTTATAGTCATCTTTTGTTGAATCAACATAGCCATCATGTGAATAAATCGCAATAACTTTCTTGCCTTCGGCAGTTTTGGACATATCTTTAATCGCTGTTGAGAGAGCCTTTTTGAACTCTGGTGTCATAATTTTAGATTTTTCTGAAACCATAATTCCGTCATTAGCGATAGCAGGGGTTACTCCAATCACATTTGTATCATCCCAAATGCTTCCTTTTGCACCAAAAGTTGTGGTCCATTTTGTTGCTTCATCTAAACGAGCATCGGCATATTCAGGCATAACATCAATTTGTCCTGATGCAAGTTGAGCCATCGCTGAATCGTAAGAATCCATCGTTACTGTATTTTTCAAATCACGAATTGAATGTTTAAAATTATCTGTCAACCATTGTGAAGGATACATATATCCCGCAGCAGATGAAGTCGATTCAAGCCCCCATTTTGCTTTATTCAAATCTTTCCATGTCAAAGTTCCATCGTTGGCTTCTTTAGCTAATTTTTTACCCATTGGAGAATTACCAGCAATGATTAATGAGCGATATGAAGTCACTTCTTTAT
>NZ_BCVK01000073.1 GCF_001591705.1 Lactococcus cremoris subsp. cremoris NBRC 100676
AACTTAACTAGCAATTCGGGTAATACTGATGGGATTTATATTCGCTATTCGCCAGTTCAAGAAACATTAAATTATGTATCGGAATATCCCTCCCTGACAATATATGCAAACGGGGATCTAGCAATTGAAGAAACAGGAGATGTTATTGGGAACATTTCCACTTCTGAACCAGCTGTAGAATATAAAAAATATATATTAGAAAAATGGAGAACAAACAAATGAAGTATAGATTAAACCCATTATTTACGCTCAGAAAAACAGATAAAGCGGTCTTCAATTTCTCAAGGGCGGAATTAACACAATTCAACGATACAGGTTTTGATATTTTATTGGCAGTTCTTGAACAAGAAAGTGATAGAGAGTGGACAGATGATGAAGATGAATTCCTGAAAGAGTTAATCAAGGAGAAAATCGTTGAAGAATCTTGAAGAGCTTATTCAACTAAGAAAATCAAATAAATTTCATAATATTGGTGTAAATGTTGAAAGTGTAATAGAAATAGTAAAAAAATCCTACTATAATTTTGAGAAACATAGCGTTCCTTCTGCCGGAGCTATATATGGTTTGAAAGTTTTACTTTTTTATAAGAACAATA
Organism: Lactococcus cremoris subsp. cremoris NBRC 100676; assembly: GCF_001591705.1. Taxonomy (GTDB): domain Bacteria; phylum Bacillota; class Bacilli; order Lactobacillales; family Streptococcaceae; genus Lactococcus; species Lactococcus cremoris. Next base: position 596 of record NZ_BCVK01000073.1, read on the forward strand.
AAAAAATATTTAACTCTAAAGGGGAGATAAGTACAGATAAATTCGAGATAAATCAAATTAAAAAAACTTGTTTTTATGATGATAAATATTTTTCTTCAAGTTCAATTCTTATTGCTGTGACATATGATTACGATAAATATTTTGGCAAATATGGTAATTGTGGGGTAAGGTATGCTTTAATCGAATGTGGTGCTTTTCTGCAAAATTTTCAACTACTACTTTCAGAAAAAGATATATACGGTTGTCCATTAGGCTTCGTAGATAATGATGCTCTGTTGGGAATAGAAGAACCCCTAATTTATTTTATTATTAATTAATCTTTGATAAGATATCCGAAGTTTAGGATTCTTATATAACTATTTGGGCTCAAAATAGTACCATAATAAGGAGGAATTTTCATGAACAAAGAAACTGTGAAAGATGTTCGCAAAGAACATAAAGAAAAACCAGAATTTAAAACAATTTCATTATTAGCATGCATGAACTCGACTTCTATCGCTAATTAATTATTGATTTTTATATAAATATAAATCAATGGAGTGAAAAGAGCCTATATCGAAATTGATTTATACCTTTTGATAGTTGTATAAGCTATAATAAAAAACGCTCTGACGAATTCATCAGAGCGTTTTAATTATTTTTATCAATAGATTATTAGTATTGGTCTAACAAGAGTTGTTTGATCTCATCAATTCTTGGTTGACGTACCATTGCGACTTCCTGCTTTAGCAGGTTAGCGAGCATGGATATCGTTCGGTTCCAAATACTATAATCAATATATTAATATTGGTCTAACAAGAGTTGTTTAATCTCATCAATTCTTGGTTGACGTGGATTAGCAGGTGTACATTGGTCATCATAAACAAGGTCAGCCAATTTATCAAGCTCACGTTCAAGATGAGCTTTATCTACACCATTTCCTGAAAGGGTGATATTAATATCAATACTATCAGTCAATTTTTTAAGTTCAGCAACCAAAGCTTTGACCGCTTTTTCATCTGAATCTTCTTTGCCAGCAAATCCCATGAAGCGTGAAATTTCAGCGTAGTCTTCTTGCGCACGATAAGTTTCATAACGTGGGTAAGGGGTACGTTTAACGTTTCCTGTTACAGCGTTAAATTTAATGACATGTGGCATAGCGATAGCAATGGCAAGACCATGAGGAAGTCCAAATTCACCACCAATTTTATGAGCAAGTGAGTGGTTAATTCCAAGGAAAGCATTGGCGAAGGCCATACCAGCGAGTGTTGCAGCATTGTGCATGTTTTCGCGAGCTTTTTGACCTTCTTTGGTTGGATGAGCTGGGTCATAGTGATAAGACTCAGTCAAGTTTTCAAAGATAAGTTTGATGGCTTGAAGTGATATTGGTTTTGTATAGTCAGAAGACATGACAGAAACATAAGATTCAAGCGCGTGTGACATGGCATCAATCCCAGACCAAGAAACAGTACGTTTTGGTACAGTCATAACAAACTCAGGGTCAACAATGGCAACTTGAGGTGTCAATTGATAGTCAGCAAGTGGATATTTAACGTGAGTTTCATCATCAGTGATAACCGCAAATGGAGTCACTTCAGAACCAGTACCAGAAGTAGTAGGGATAGCAACCATTTGTGCTTTGTGTGGGTGGTAGAATTTGATAATACGTTTACGAATATCAACAAATTTTTGAGCTAACTCTTGGAAGAGCTCTTTCAAACTTGCGTCATCGGAAAGGTCAGCCTCACCACGAGCATCATATTCATAAATCAAACGTCCAATCTTACCAGCATCAAGGGCAGAGCCACCACCAAGACAGATGACAGTGTCAGGTTCAAATTGTGTCATTTGACGAGCGATTGCAATGGCTTCGCTCAAAGTTGGGTCAGGTTGGACTGAGCCATAAATGCTTGTTTCAACTTGAGTTGGGCGGATAGCAAGTTGTTCCAAAACTTTATCAACGAAACCGAATTTAACCATACCAGGGTCGGCAACAATGAAAGCTTTGTGGACGTGTGGCAATTCTTGTAAGTAAGAAATTGCATTTTTTTCGTAGTAAATTTCTTTTGGCAAACGAACCCATTGAGGGCGATTACGACGTTTAGCCACTGTTTTAACATTCAATAGATCGTATGTACTCAAATTGTGTGAAAGTGAATTTTTCCCCCATGAACCAGTTCCGAGCGTCAATGATGGACGCATTGCATCAGTATAAATATCTCCGACCCCACCGATAGAGTCAGGTTGGTTAACGAGGATACGAGAAGCTTCGACTTTAATTCCGTATTCTTTGACAAATGGGTCGTCCATTGCACCGATTTGAATGGCAGCGTTGTGACCAGCTCCTTGGTAAGCAAGTAAGCTACGTACAATTTCAATTCCTTCTTCACGTGTTTCTGATTTGTAGATTGAAAGCAAAGGAGAAAGTTTTTCAGAAGAAAGAGCTTCCCCAATATTTTTCTTATCAAGTTCAAAAAGAAGAACATCTTTATCTTTAGGGACGTTAACACCAGCTTGTTCAGCAATCCATTGACCAGAACGACCAGCAACAGGACCAGTTACACCAAAACCTTCACCAGCACGTTCAACGAAAACAAAACTTTCAATTGCCTTGTAATCTTTTTTAGGAACCATATAAGCGCCTTGGGCTTGCATTTTAGCGACAAATTCATCATAGATTGATGCATCAATAACTGCAGAGTTTTCAGTCGCACAAATCATTCCGTTATCAAAACGTTTTGAAAGCAAGAGATCTTCAACAGCACGATCGATATTTGCAGTTGCATCAACGTATACTGCACCATTACCAGCACCTACACCAAGTGAAGGATTACCAGACTTAAGCGCAGCATTGACCATACCTGGACCACCAGTTGCAAGAATTGTAGCAATTCCTCTATTTTGAATCAAAGCAGTCGTCATATCAAGACTGGGTACTTCAATCCATTGAATGAAGTCTTCGGGTGCACCAGCTTCAATCGCAGCATCATAAACAATTTTAGCTGCATGGCTTGAGCATTTTTGTGCTTGTGGGTGAAAGGCAAAGACAATAGCATTACGAGTCTTTGCAGCCAATAAAGATTTAAAGATGGCTGTTGATGTTGGATTAGTTGTTGGGACAATACCAGCAAGTACTCCAAGGGGGCTTGCGATTTCAACAGAACCAGCAACTTTGTTTTCAGCGATAACGCCAACTGTTTTATCATTTTTGATTGCATTATAAACAGATTCAGAAGCGAAATGGTTTTTTGTATCTTTGTCCTCAACAACTCCACGGCCAGTTTCATTAACGGCTTCGTGAGCGAGTTCCAGAGAATGTTTGCTTGCTGCAAGAGCCATTGCAGCAACAATAGTATCAACTTGAGTTTGTGTGTATCCTTCAAATTTAAGAACTGCAGCTTGAGCTTTTTTGACTAATTGATCAGTATAAGCGACAGCTTCTTGGAATTTTGCGGCTTTTTCTTCAGCGCTTAAAACTTTCTTTGCAGCTGGAGCGGCTTTTTTAGTTGCCATATGTGTACGTTCTCCTTTGTGATTTCATTCACTTTATTTTACGTGAATAGTTTAACAAAGTTTTTTAAAGATGTCAAGCGATATTGTGATGAAATTTACAAAAAAACTCATCAAACTTTTAGAAATCGCTTTATAAGCAAGGGTTTCAGACAAAAAAATATTGCCAATCCTTTTAAAGATTTGGCAATATTTTTTTGTCTGATTTAGTAAAACTTTGTGAAAAAACAAAAGCAAGATTTACTAAAGTTTAGTTTTTACAAAGGTAAAACACAAGTAATTTCAGGAGCGTAAAAGTCTTTTTGTTCTAACGTTAATGACCCTGTATTTTTATCTCTCAAGAAAAGAGTTAAATTATCAGATTCTTGATGAGCGACAATGATATAATCTTCGGTTTTATTAAAATTAAAATCGCGTGGAATATGACCTTCAGTCTTTGTCCAACCAATAGCTTCTAATTTTGTTCCGAGAGGACTTACCTTGTAAATTGCTAAAGAGTCGTGCCCACGATTAGAAGCATAGAGGAACTTACCATCAGAAGAAATTCGAATAGCAGCTACTCCATTGGCTCCGTGATAGTCTTCAGGTAAAGTACTGATTGTTTGAAGACGAGCGAATCGTCCTTTTTCTTCATTATAGCTTAGAACTTCAATAGTTGAATTTAATTCTCCGACGAGATAAGCAATTTTTCCATTAGGATGGAAGCTGATGTGACGAGCTCCCATTCCTTTTTCGGCACGATAAATCGTAACGATATTGAGTTTACCTTCACCAATAACATCGTAAACAGTCACTTCATCTGTACCTAAATCACAAGTAACAAGACGACCATCTGGAGTTAAATCAGAGTAATGGACATGAGAACTTGCTTGCTCAGGTCGAGGGCCAGAACCATTATGTTTAACTGTATCGGTTAATCTAAGGGAACCATCAGCTTGAATTTTGTACACACGAACTTCACCCAAGTGATAGTTGGCACCATAAACGAGTTGACGTGCTTCATCAACAGCCACATAACACAAAGGGGCTCCAGTACTCGTTACATTCCCTAGGTGAGTTGTATTTTGACCATCAAAATCAAAGGTAGCAATTCCACCACCATTTCCATCAGCAGCACAAGTGTAGAGGTGCCCTTTTTGATCAAGAGTGATATAAGTTGGATTTTGAACCGCTGCAACTTCAGTTAAAGCCGACAATTCAGCTTTCTTGCTATCTAATAGAACACTGTAAACGCCTTTAGATACACGTTTAGTATAACCGCCTAAAAGGATTTTTTCTTTCATATTTCTCTCCTCACAAACTATTTTATTTACTATAATTATTTTATCACAAAAAAAGCGTTTTCAGCAAAAATATTAATTTTATTCTTAGAAAAAAATGCAAAAATCTCCCTTAAGGGGATTATATTGGCAAAAATATTAGTTAAATTTGTCAGATAACATTGAGATATAAAAAATAGAATAAAAAGAAAGTGGAGTAGGATAGTTTTCACTGACTCATATTGATAAAAGAAATAAATGAATAGATGCTTGCAAAAGTAGCTTAAACAATGTATAATGAGAGAGTTGCTATGCAACCATCTCGCATTTCGTCTCGACAAAGTCGTAGTGTACGCAAGTATTGCGGCTGCGGATGACAGATGAAAGAGGAAAAACTATTTTAAAAGGAGACATTAACATGTCAGTTATTTCAATGAAACAACTTCTTGAAGCTGGTGTTCACTTCGGTCACCAAACTCGTCGTTGGAACCCTAAAATGAAACCATACATCTTCACAGAACGTAATGGTATCCACGTTATTGACCTTCAAAAAACTGTAAAACTTGTTGACGATGCTTACAACTATGTAAAAAACGCTTCACAAGAAGGCGCAGTAGTTCTTTTTGTTGGTACTAAAAAACAAGCTGCTGAAGCAGTAAAAGAAGAAGCTCTCCGCGCTGGTCAATACTACGTAAACCACCGTTGGTTGGGTGGTATGCTCACTAACTGGAATACAATCCAAACACGTGTGACACGCCTTAAAGAAATCAACAAAATGGAAGAAGAAGGAACTTTCGAAGTATTACCTAAGAAAGAAGTAGTTCTTCTTAACAAAGAACGCGAACGCCTTGAAAAATTCATCGGTGGTATCGCTGATATGCCTCGTATTCCAGATGTTATGTACATCGTTGACCCACATGCTGAACAAATCGCAGTAAAAGAAGCTAAAACTTTGGGAATCCCGGTTGTAGCAATGGTTGATACAAATGCAGATCCAGAACCAATCGACGTAGTTATTCCTGCAAATGATGATGCTATCCGTGCTGTTAAATTGATTACAGCTAAAATGGCAGACGCTATCATTGAAGGACGTCAAGGTGAAGATGCAGCGGAAGATTTCGTTGCAGAAGAAGCAGCTTCAGAAGAATCACTTGAAGAACTTGCTGAAATCGTTGAAGGTAAATAATTTTAACTTCAACTTATACTAAATTAAGTAACTACAACAGGCGAGGCCTTACGCCTCACCTGTTTTTTTAAATAAAACTACTGTCAATATTGACAGAATAAACACATAGGAGATTTACAAAATGGCAGTAACAGCAGCTCAAGTAAAAGAATTACGTGAAAAAACTGGTGCAGGAATTATGGACGCTAAACGTGCGCTCGTAGAAACTGACGGAAATATGGAAGCAGCAGCAGAACTTCTTCGTGAAAAAGGAATCGCTAAAGCAGCTAAAAAAGCTGACCGCGTTGCCGCTGAAGGACTTACAGGAATTGCTGTAAATGGAAATGTTGCAGCACTTGTTGAGTTGAATTCAGAAACAGACTTTGTTGCGAAAAATGACCAATTTGTTGCTTTGGTTAAAGAAACTGCAGAACTTCTTGCAGCTAGCAAACCAGCAAACAATGAAGAAGCGTTGGCTATCAAAACAGCTTCAGGCGTAACTCTTGAACAAGAACTTGTTCAAGCAACTGCAACAATCGGAGAAAAAATCACTTTCCGTCGTTTTGTAGTAATTGAAAAAACTGATGCGCAACACTTTGGTGCATACCAACATAACGGTGGTAAAATTGGGGTTATTTCAGTTATCGAAGGTGCTGACGAAACACTTGCTAAACAAGTATCAATGCACATTGCCGCTATGAACCCAACAGTTCTTTCTGCTGATGAACTTGATTCAGAATTTGTAAAAGCTGAATTAGCACAAATGAACCACAAAATTGATGAAGACAACGCTAGCCGTGTACTCGTTAACAAACCAGAACTTCCACATCATGAATATGGTTCTAAGAGCCAATTGACAGAAGAAGTTCTTGCAGCAGCAAAAGCTTCATTTGAAGAAGAACTTAAAGCTGAAGGCAAACCAGAAAAAATCTGGGACAAAATCCTTCCAGGTAAAATGGCTAAATTTATCGTTGACAACACAAAAGTTGACCAACAATTCGCTCTTCTTGCACAACTTTACATCATGGATGATAGTAAAACTGTTGAAGCTTTCCTTGAATCTAAAGGTGCTAAAGCAATTGCATTCACACGTTTTGAAGTTGGTGAAGGAATTGAAAAAGCTGAAACAGACTTCGCAGCTGAAGTTGAAGCAGCAAAAGCAGGACTTTAATTTGATAAAAGGAGCAACCAAATTAGTGGTTGCTTTTTTTTTGAAAAAGAAAAAAGGATTTACAACTAGAAAACTAAGAAAATAGTGTATTTCTTTGACGCAATATGCTATAATTATATTTGAGATTTTCTATTTAATTAAAATCTATTAACCTTAGTAAACAAATATATTTTCAAGTAATAAAAACATTTTATGGAGTAAAGCATGTCAAGTACTGTAATTATCCTCATTGTTGTCCTATTAGTTATTCTCGTTGCTTTTTACGCTTTTGCAATTTTGATGCGAAAGAAAACGGAGGATCGTATTTTAGCCTTAGAAGAGCGAAAAGAGTCGCTTTTCGATTTACCCGTTCAAGAAGAGATTGATTCTGTGAAAAAAATGCACCTTGTAGGGCAATCACAGACAATTTTCCGCGAATGGAATCAAAAATGGCTTGATTTATCATCAAATTCTTTTGCTGACTTAGAAGAGCATATTTTTGAAGCCGAACAGCTCAACGATTCTTTCCACTTTTTCCGCGCTCGCGAATCTGTCGCAGATAGCGAAGCCCAAATTGAAATGATGGAAGGAGATGTTGAAGGAATTCGCCAAGGGGTTGCCCAACTTGTTGAGCAAGAAAAACGAAATTCAAACAAGATTCAAGAATCTCTTGATTTGTATGATAATTTGCGTAGCGATATCGCAGATAATGCAGATTTGTATGGAACAGTAATTACTGAACTTGAAAAACATCTTGCTAATATTGAAACAGAGTTTTCTCAATTTGTAACGTTGAATTCAACTGGTGACCCAATTGAGGCAGCCGAAGTTTTAGAAACGGCAGAAGAACATACAATTGCATTGCGTGCGATTACCGAACAAATCCCATCATTCATTAAAACAATTGAAAAAGATGTGCCTAAACGTCTTGAAGAATTACAAGAAGCAAGTGACAAATTCATTGCCGAAGATTATATTCTCCCAGAGAATGTTAATCTCAAAGAGAGAATGGATGATTTACAACATCATCTTGAAGAAAGTAGCTCACTTTTGGAGCAATTTGAACTTGATCGAGTTGAAGCAGAACTTGATTTGATTCAAGAACGAGTCGAAGAACTTTATTCTATCTTTGAGAGAGAATACAGTGCACGTCGAAATGTCGAAAAACGTTCATCGGTTCTTAAAGAATACATTGAACATATTAGAGTGAATAACAAAAATCTTCTTCTTGAAATTGATCATGTGACTCAAGCTTATATCCTTTCGGGAAATGAAAAAGGTTATGTGAGAGGATATCAAGAACATTTAGAGTCATTGGATGCAGATGTTGATGAAATCATCGCCAACATTGAAGCTAAAGCAATTCCTTATTCAAGCCTTTCACGCCGCGTGAACTCTGTTGTCAATTCTTTAGAAGATATTGAAAAAAATCAAATCAAAATTAGCGAGACTCTTTCAGGACTCAGAGATGAAGAAAGAGCAGCACAAGAAATTGCAGAACGTTTTGATTCTGAACTTCGTACTATCAAACGTTATGTTGAAAAATGTAATTTGCCAGGACTTCCTAAAGATTATCTTGATTTATTCTTTATGACCGGAGATCGAGTGCAAAATCTTTTCAAAGAGTTGGGACGTGTAAGAATTAATATTGATACAATTAACCATCTTGTTGATGTGAGTACCGAAGATATGCATGTTTTGAAAGAAGCAACAATTAATTTGACAGACCATGCAGTATTAGCAGAACAACTTATTCAATATGCTAATCGTTATAAAGCGTCTAATGAACAAGTTGCACAAGGCATTTCAAGAGCACTTCAACTTTTTGAAAACAGTCGCGATTATGATGGTTCATTCGATGAAATTTCTAAGACTTTAGAAATAGTTGAACCTGGTGCCGCTTCAAGAATTTCCGGAGTTTATTTCAAAAACAAACCTACACCAGATTATTTATAAAAAAGTAAGGATTAATTTCCTTGCTTTTTTTATTTTATTTCAAAAAATAGTTTGATAATTTCAGAATTTTCTGTATAATAATGTTAGGTAAAACAAATAAAAATTATTATAATGAAACATAAAGATATATTCATGTCTTGGAAAGGGCAAAAATGAAGATTCAACATTATAATAGAATTCCCCCCCTGACGGCTTATTAGACAGTCATTCTCCTCCATAATTTCTTTAATCACTTATAATAAATTATGAAAAAGAGGAATATCAATGACATATTACTTGGAAGAAAATGAATTCGAAGGTTTATTTTCTGGAATGAAACCAATCATCAGAAAATTGATGAAACAAATTCGAATCAAAGCATGGGACATAGAGGATTATTATCAAGAAGGAATGATTATTTTGCATCACCTTTTAGAAGAAAATCACCCATCCACTAATATTTATACAAAGTTCAAAGTAAAATATCATCAACGTTTGATTGATGAACTACGCCATAGCTACGCCAAAAAACGGCTTCATGACCATTTTGTAGGTCTAGACATTTATGAATGTTCGGACTGGATAGATGCAGGAGGAAGTACCCCTGAAAGCGAGCTTGTGTTCAACCATCTTTTAGCAGAAGTTTATGAAGGATTGAGCGCCCACTATCAGGAATTACTCGTGCGTCAAATGAGAGGAGAAGAACTCACGCGAATGGAATGCTATCGGCTACGAGAAAAAATCAAAAATATACTATTTTCTCGAGATGATGATTAAAAAAAGCTCCCTTATCTTTGATAGGGGAGTTATTATTTTAAAAAA
>NZ_BCVK01000074.1 GCF_001591705.1 Lactococcus cremoris subsp. cremoris NBRC 100676
TTACGATAGCACGACTTATTTATTTTCCAATGAAATTAACTAGCAATTCGGGTATAATAAAAGCAGTTTTTAATATGATTACTGCTTTTATTATTTCCTCCAAAACTGTTGTTTTACCTTCATTTCCCGTAATGTTCAGAAAATTCATGAAGATATCCAAAATGATAATTTTTTGCAAATATACAGAAAAAGAAGTATACTTTTATTAAGTCTATTTAGAAAGATTTCATTGAGGTAAATATGGAAAGTGAAAATATTTTGGAAGCAAAACAAGTGAGTGTTGCCTTTCGGATTGCTGGTAAATTTCAAAAAGCAATTTATGATATTGATTTAAGTCTTAGACGTGGTGAAGTTTTAGCCATTGTTGGGGAATCAGGTTCTGGGAAATCAACTTTGGCAACTGCTGTTATGGGATTACACAACCCAAATCAAACTCAAATTACAGGATCCATTTTATTGGATGAGGAAGAAGTGATTGGTAAAACGGGTGACTCCATGGCAAGTATTCGAGGAAGTAAAGTTGGAATGATTTTTCAAAATCCACTCACTGCGCTTAATCCATTGATGAAAATTGGGCAGCAAATCAAGGAAATGTTGGCCGTGCATGATGTTTATCCAGAAAATCAGTATGAAAGTAGAATCTTTCAACTTTTAGAACAAGTAGGAATTCCAAATCCTAAAAGAGTCGTTAATCAATTTCCTCACCAACTTTCAGGCGGGATGAGACAAAGAGTAATGATTGCAATAGCCATTGCCAATGACCCAGATTTGATTATTGCTGATGAGCCAACGACTGCTTTAGACGTTACCATTCAAGCTCAGATTTTAGACTTGATTTTAGAAATACAAAAGAAGAAGAATGCTGGGGTTATTCTAATTACTCATGATTTAGGAGTTGTTGCTGAAGTTGCTGATACAGTGGCGGTGATGTATGCCGGACAACTCGTCGAAAAAGCTTCTGTTGAAGAGCTTTTTCAAAATCCCAAACATCCATACACCCGGTCACTTTTGCGTTCAAATCCATCTGCCGAAACAGTTTCGGATGATTTATATGTGATTCCAGGGTCTGTGCCTTCTCTGTCAGAAATTGAGTATGACAAAGATTTATTTCTCGCTCGAGTGCCTTGGATGAAAGAAGAAGCTCAAAAAGTAATTTCGGAAAAAATGACTGAAATTTCTTCAAATCATTTTGTTCGAGGTCAGGCTTGGAAAAAATTTGAATTTCCAGATCAAAAATTGAAAGGGGGTAAAAAGTGAGCGAAATTCTTAATTTAAAGGACTTAAAAGTTTATTATCCTATTCGATCTGGTTTCTTTAATCGAGTGACAGATAATGTTTTAGCCGTTGATGGAGTAGATTTAACGATTCATGAAGGAGAAACTGTCGGTTTAGTTGGTGAATCTGGCTCTGGAAAATCAACGATTGGCAAAACAATTGTTGGTTTAGAACAAATGACATCAGGACAATTGATTTACAAAGGACAAGATGTCAGCAAAAAAAAGATAAGAAACCAGCTCAAATACAATAAAGATGTTCAAATGATTTTTCAAGATGCATTTTCGAGTTTGAATCCACGGAAAACAATTTACGATATCATTGCGGAGCCTATTCGAAATTTTGAAAAAATAGATGCTAATACGGAAAATAAACGGATTCATGAATTATTGGATATTGTTGGACTACCTAAACAAGCTTTAGAACAGTATCCTTTCCAATTTTCTGGAGGTCAACAACAAAGAATTGGAATCGCACGGGCAGTTGCTACTAATCCTAAGTTAATTGTGGCAGATGAACCAGTTTCAGCATTAGACTTATCTGTTCAAGCTCAGGTTTTGAATTTCATGAAGCTCATTCAAAAGGACTTGGGAATTGCATTTCTTTTTATTTCTCATGATTTAGGGGTTGTCCGCCATATGACTGATAATATTGCAGTCATGCACAACGGTCGAATTGTCGAAAAAGGAACACGAAGAGATATTTTTGATGAGCCACAGCACATTTATACTAAACGACTCTTATCTGCTATCCCTTCGATTGATGTTACAAGAAGAGCGGAAAATCGGAAAAACCGTCTAAAAGTTGAACAAGACTTTGAGGATAAAAAAGCAAATTTTTATGACAAAGATGGACACGCTTTGCCCTTAAAAAAATTAAGTGAAAGTCATTGGGCTGCTTTGCCAAAAGGAGGGGAAAATGTGGAAAGTAATTATTAGACGTATTTTATTGATGATCCCTCAATTATTTATCTTGAGTATTCTTGTTTTCTTCTTTGCTAAATTGATGCCTGGTGATCCTTTTTCAGGGTTGATTGGTCCTCATACCGACCCACATGAAGTTGAAGCATTAAGACGGGCAGCAGGTTTATATGACCCTTGGTGGGAGCAGTATCTCAGGTGGCTAGGGAATGCCATACATGGGAATTTAGGAATGTCCTATAATCTCAAAGAGCCTGTGATGACTGTCATTGGACATAGAGCGATTAATACTTTTTGGATGTCACTTTTGTCAGTTATTTTAACTTACTTATTTGCTATTCCGATGTCGATAGTTGCAGCTCGAAATGAAGGAAAATGGCAAGACCAATTGTGGTTGACCTATAATTCAATTACTTTTGGTATTCCACCTTACGTATTCTATCTCTTGATTATCTTTATCTTTGGTTATAGTCTTAATTGGTTTCCGACAGGTGGGACGGTAAGTCCAGATGCGATGGGAATAATTCCTGTTTTCTTTAGTAAGATTTATCACATGATTCTTCCGGCTTTTAGTTTGGCGGTCTTTGGAACAGTTGGAATCTTTACTTACTTCCGCTCAGGAATTTTAGATGAACAAACACAAGATTATGTACGAACGGCTCGAGCCAAAGGGGTTAAGGAAAAAGTGATTTTTAGACGTCATATTTTGAGAAATGCCTCATTACCAATTGCTTCTAATTTTGGATTTGTGATTACTGGACTCTTGGGAGGAGCAATCTTTGCTGAAACAATTTTCGGCTATCCTGGCTTAGGACAACTTTTTATTACTTCAATCAGTGGGCGAGATTATTCAATGATTACGGCTTTGATTTTATTAAATGGTTTTTTGGGACTTCTTGGAGCCCTCCTGTCGGATATTATCATGGCAATGGTTGACCCACGAATTCGGATTCAATAAGGAGTGAAAATGACAGAAAAAAAACACAAAAATTCTTTATCATTAGTTCACTCAATCAAAGAAGAACTAAAAAAAGATAAATTAGCGATGATTTCAACAATTTTTCTAGTTGCTGTCTTTCTAATCGTTTATATTTACTCGATGTTTTTAAAACAATCAAATTATGTTGATGTGAATATCATGGACCAATATCTGGCACCGCTGACGACTGGACATTTACTAGGAACTGATAATGGTGGACGAGATATTATCATGATGTTAATGATTTCTGCACGAAACTCTTTCAATATCGCTTTTGCAGTTACACTCATTACTTTAGTTGTAGGAAATATCTTAGGGGTAATTACGGGCTACTTTGGCGGAAGGTTTGATTTAATCTTCATGCGTTTCACTGATTTTGTCATGATTTTACCATCAATGATGATCATTATTGTTTTTGTAACTATCATCCCACGGTTTAATTCTTGGTCTTTGATTGGGATTATCAGTATCTTTAGTTGGATAGGGACAACGCGTCTGATTCGGGCAAGAACAATGACGGAAGTCAATCGAGATTATGTTCAAGCATCAAAAACTTCGGGAACCTCTGATTTTAAAATTATGTTTCGGGAAATATGGCCCAACTTGTCCACCTTAGTCATTGCTGAAGCAACGCTTGTTTTTGCTGGAAATATTGGTTTAGAAACAGGGCTTTCTTTCTTAGGTTTTGGACTTCCAGCGGGGACACCATCTTTGGGAACAATGATAAATGAAGCGACTAATCCAGAAACAATGACTGATAAGCCTTGGACTTGGGTTCCAGCAACAGTGGTCATCCTAATTGTGGTGCTTGCTATTATCTTTATCGGAAATGCACTAAGACGAGTGGCTGACCAAAGACAAGCTACAAGATAAACAACATTCAATAGTGATAAAAATGTTTATCTATTAAAAATGGATATGATAAATTAAATATTATATTGAAGCAAGCAAGAAATAAAAAGAAATTATTGGAGAAACTAAGATGAACAAATTAAAAGTAACTTTATTGGCAAGTAGTGTAGTTTTAGCAGCTACACTCCTAAGTGCTTGTGGTTCTAATCAAAGCTCAAGTACAAGTACAAAAAAATTAAAAGCGGGGAACTTTGACGTTGCTTATCAAAATCCAGACAAGGCAATCAAAGGTGGAAATTTAAAAGTCGCATATCAAAGTGATTCTCCAATGAAAGCACAATGGTTATCGGGACTTTATAATGATGCAACTTTTGCTACAATGTCTGGTCCTGGTGGAGGTCAAGATGGTTTGTTCTTCACAGACAGTGGATTCAAATTTATTAAGGGAGGAGCTGCCGATGTTGCTCTAGATAAAGAGTCTAAAACGGCAACGATTACCCTTCGTAAAGATTTGAAATGGTCTGATGGTTCAGAAGTAACGGCTAAAGATTATGAATTTACCTATGAAACGATTGCTAATCCTGCTTATGGTTCCGACCGTTGGACTGATTCTCTGGCAAATATTGTTGGCTTGAGTGATTATCATGCGGGTAAAGCTAAAACAATCTCAGGGATTACTTTCCCTGATGGTGAAAATGGAAAAGTCATCAAGGTTCAATTTAAAGAAATGAAACCGGGGATGACACAATCCGGAAATGGTTACTTCCTTGAAACGGTAGCGCCTTATCAATATTTGAAAGATGTTGCTCCTAAAGACTTGGCTTCTAGTCCAAAAACGACAACGAAACCATTAGTTACAGGGCCTTTTAAACCGGAAAATGTTGTTGCTGGTGAATCTATTAAATATGTCCCAAATCCTTACTATTGGGGTAAAAAACCAAAACTAAATTCAATTACTTATGAAGTTGTATCAACAGCAAAATCAGTCGCAGCACTTTCATCAAGTAAATATGATTTTATTAACGGCATGGTTAGTAGCCAGTATAAGCAAGTGAAAAACTTAAAGGGATACAAGGTTTTAGGACAACAAGCGATGGCTATTTCCTTAATGTACTATAACTTAGGGCACTATGATGCTAAAAATTCAATTAATGTCCAAGATCGTAAAACGCCATTGCAAGACCAAAATGTTCGTCAAGCCATTGGTTATGCTCGAAATGTCGCAGAAGTGGATAATAAGTTCTCAAACGGACTTTCAACTCCTGCAAATAGTTTGATTCCACCTATCTTTAAACAATTTACGAGTTCATCAGTTAAAGGATATGAAAAACAAGATCTTGATAAAGCTAATAAACTTTTGGATGAAGACGGATGGAAATTGAATAAATCTACAGGCTACCGTGAAAAAGATGGAAAAGAATTATCGCTTGTTTATGCGGCTCGTGTAGGTGATGCAAACGCTGAAACCATTGCCCAAAACTATATCCAACAATGGAAGAAAATTGGGGTAAAAGTGAGTCTTTATAACGGTAAATTGATGGAATTTAATTCTTGGGTCGACCATATGACGACTCCTCCAGGAGCAAATGACTGGGATATCACTGACGGTTCTTGGTCATTGGCATCAGAACCTTCTCAACAAGATTTGTTCTCAGCAGCAGCACCTTATAACTTTGGTCACTTTAATGATTCAGAAATTACTAAGGATTTAAATGATATTGATTCTGCCAAGTCTGAAAATCCAACTTACCGTAAAGCAGCTTTCGTTAAATATCAAGAAGATATGAATAAAAAAGCTTATGTTGTTCCAACAAACTTCTCGTTAAGTTATACGCCGGTTAACAAACGTGTAGTTGGAATGACGCTTGATTATGGTGCAATGGATACTTGGTCAGAAATTGGTGTTTCTTCTGCTAAGTTGGCCACCAAATAGTTTTACTTAACTTTTGTTTACAAGTTTTTTTGTAAAAATACCCTCACTTTAGTTTTCGCAATTCTAAAGTCACAGAAGTTCAAATTTATGATTTGAGCTTCTTTTATTAAAAAAGGAGTTTGATATGACAAGGATTCAAGATGATTTATTCGCTACTGTTAATGCTGAATGGTTAGAAAATGCAGAAATTCCTGCTGACAAACCAAGAATTTCAGCTTTTGATGAATTAGTACTAAAAAATGAGAAAAATTTGGCTAAAGATTTAGCTGATTTATCACAAAACCTACCTACTGATAATCCAGAGTTGCTTGAAGCAATCAAATTTTATAATAAAGCAGGAGATTGGCAAGCAAGAGAAAAAGCGGATTTTTCTGCCGTAAAAAATGAACTTGCTAAAGTTGAAACTTTAAATACTTTTGAAGATTTTAAAAATAATTTGACTCAACTCGTTTTCCATTCACAGGCTCCTCTTCCATTTTCTTTTAGTGTTGAACCTGATATGAAAGATGCTATTCACTATTCTCTTGGATTCTCTGGTCCGGGCTTGATTTTACCTGATACCACTTATTATAATGATGAACACCCTAGAAAAAAAGAATTACTTGATTTTTGGGCTAAAAATACAAGCGAAATTTTAAAGACATTTGATGTTGAAAATGCAGAAGAGATTGCAAAGTCTGCCCTTAAATTCGATGCTCTTTTAGTTCCATCAGCAAATACTTCTGAAGAGTGGGCAAAATATGCTGAACTTTATCATCCAATTTCTACTGACAGCTTTGTCAGTAAAGTTAAAAACCTGGATTTAAAATCTTTAATTAAAGATTTAGTAAAAACTGAGCCTGATAAAGTCATTGTTTACGAAGATCGTTTTTATGAATCATTTGATTCACTTATCAATGAAGAAAATTGGTCACTCATTAAAGCTTGGATGCTGACTAAAATTGCACGTGGCGCTACTTCTTTCTTCAATGAAGACCTTAGAATTCTTGGTGGAGCTTATGGACGTTTCCTTTCAAATGTTCAAGAAGCAAGAAGTCAAGAAAAACATCAACTTGATTTGACTGAGTCTTATTTTAGCCAAGTGATTGGTTTATTCTATGGTAAAAAATATTTTGGTGAAGCTGGTAAGGCCGATGTCAAACGGATGGTCACTGCAATGATTAAAGTTTACCAAGCACGTTTGTCTAAAAATGAGTGGCTCAGTCAAGAAACAGCTGAAAAAGCCATTGAAAAATTGGATGCTATTACTCCTTTCATTGGTTTCCCAGATAAATTGCCTGAAATTTATAGTCGTTTAAAAACAACTTCTGGCTCTCTCTATGAAGATGCCCTTAAATTCGATGAAATTTTGACTGCTCGAACTTTTGAAAAATTCTCAGAAGATGTTGATAAAACAAGCTGGCATATGCCTGCTCATATGGTCAATGCTTATTATAGTCCTGATAGTAATACAATTGTTTTTCCAGCAGCAATTTTGCAAGCTCCTTTTTACTCTCTTGAACAATCTTCATCACAAAATTACGGTGGAATCGGCACAGTTATTGCTCACGAAATTTCTCACGCTTTTGATAACAACGGTGCCCAATTCGATAAAGAAGGAAATTTGAACAAATGGTGGTTAGATGAAGATTATGAAGCTTTTGAAGAAAAGCAAAAAGAAATGATTGCACTCTTTGACGGCGTAGAAACCGAAGCTGGTCCAGCAAACGGAAAACTCATTGTGTCAGAAAATATTGCTGACCAAGGAGGAATTACAGCGGCACTGACAGCAGCTAAAGATGAGAAAGACGTTGATTTGAAAGCTTTCTTTAGTCAGTGGGCTAAGATTTGGCGCATGAAAGCAAGTAAAGAATTCCAACAAATGCTTTTGTCAATGGATTTTCATGCACCCGCTAAACTTCGTGCAAATATTCCTCCAACAAATCTCGAAGAATTTTACGATACTTTTGATGTTAAAGAAACAGATAAGATGTATCGTGCACCAGAAAATCGTCTTAAAATTTGGTAATCATTGAATTTATATTAATGATATATTTAAATTGAGTCAAATAATTTAGAAAAAGCACCTATAACCACAAAGTTATGAGTGCTTTTTCCACTTTTTGATATATTATAAAAAGAGTTATTGCTAGCACGGTTAGGATACCAGAGTATACTTCAAAGGTTTATATTTATTTTCTGATATAATTGGATTCCTAGAAGGTCAAATAAGTTGATCATCGAGTCCATTCAGAAAAACAGCAGAGGTGGTTTAATGCTAGAGAATGAATATTTTGTATTTACTGGCACCCTTACAACGATGACAAGAAAACAAGCACAATCAATCATTATAGGTTTAAAAGGGCATAATCAGAACGCTGTGACTAAAAAAACGACTAGACTAGTCACAGGCAATTTTCCGATTGATTTAATAAAAGGCTATCATCATTCGCATAAAATATCAGAGGCTAAGCAATCTAAACGAAAAGGACAACGAATAATGATAATGACTGAAAAAGAATTTATCGAATTTTTAGCTCAAACTTTTCAACTTCTCTCAAAAGGGTTATAATTATGCTTGTTATATTATTGATAGAGGAGGAATTATGAAAACTTTAGGAAAAGCTATTGCTAATAAAATTGCTTTAGTTTTGTCCCAATACTTCCAACTTCCACCAGGATATCTGATGGGAGTTATCCCCAATCATGTCCCCAATGACCCACGAGCTTACTTCGAGCAATTGAATGAAGAACAAAAAGTAGAATTGTTAAAAGTATGCCACAAATGGTCGGAAAAACGAGTTGAAAATATGCAATACTTAAACTGAAAACGTAAAAAGTTTATCATAATGATAAGCTTTTTGTATCTTGCTTAACTTATTGACCTTGGAGAGAATTCATATTCGTTTCGCCCAAGATTCACTGAAAGCAACCTATTGCAAAGTTGGTTCAGTTCGTTGTCCAAGACAGTACTCAATATGTAATTGCAGAAAATTGGGAAAATCAACCAGCGTTAGATTTACATAACAAAAAGGAACGCTTGAAATCTTTTGTTAGAAATATCAGTCAATATCTTATCGAAGATTGTAAAATTAGTATGAGTTACTAATTATACCAAAGTAAAAAAATTAAACCAGCTTGCACCTTAATAGTTGTGAGCTGGTTTTTTAGTTTATTCTAAAACTTATTAATATATCTATAAATCGTTGTTCTTGACACTCCCCAAGAATCCGCAATCGACTTAATCGGCGTACCACTTTCTACCAAGGTTTTAAGAAGCTTTACGTCTTGCTCCGAAAATTTCTCAGGTCTTCCTCCAAGTCGTCCTCTTGCACGTGCAGCTTCTCTACCAGCGGCAGAACGCTCCAAAATAAGATTTCGCTCAAATTCCGCAAAAGCCGCAAACAAATGAAACATCAATTGTCCAGTCGAACTTGATTTATCCATTGTAATATTTTCTTGCAAGCTATGGAAGCTTACTCCTTTATCATTAAGTGAATTAACTATGCTAATTAAGTCCTCCATATTTCTTCCTAATCGATCTAACCGCCAAACAACAATTGTATCTCCAGAACGAGAAAATTCGATGGCGGATTTTAAACCAGGTCGATCTTTTTTACTTCCTGACAGATGGTCAGTAAATATTTTCTCACAATCATATTTTTTAAGACTATCTTTTTGTAAATCCAAATTTTGAAGTCCAGTTGAAACTCGTGCATATCCGATATTCATTTTATTCTCCTTTGTTCTAATTTATTGTATCATAACTTAAAAATATATATATAAATGAACATAGAATAAATTACGGGTTAATGAACGAGAAATGTAAATGATTTTGAGAGTTTTATAACAAAAGAAGAGTGTCCAGAAAATGACCATTTTCTGAACATAGAATTGGTGTGATAAAATCAGCCCAAACAAAAACAGATTTACATTTTAAAACAATCTGTTTTTTTGTTTCAACTTTAATCTTCATTTCTCATGATATAGTAGTAAGTTCCGACCCCACATACAATTGCAACAATAGGTCCGCCAATTATTATAACCCATAATGCCGTTGATTTTGATATTGGTTGTGTTAGTAAATCATCGAGGATCGGAATTCGACTACCAATTCCAAGTATCGCATCAATTATAATTAAGACATAAATAGTAATCAGAAATGGCATTCGTTTACGCTCAATTATGAATATTATTGTTGTGATAACTAATAAGATTAAGATAATACCAATTCCCCACCAACCTGGTATCCTAAAA
>NZ_BCVK01000075.1 GCF_001591705.1 Lactococcus cremoris subsp. cremoris NBRC 100676
TTTTTTACAGGAGATTTGGAACAAGAAGGAGAAAAAAAGCTTCTACAAAATTATCCCAAATTACAGGTAGATGTGTTAAAAGTGGGGCATCATGGCAGTAAAACGAGTTCAAGTCCAGAATTCATCAAAGAGATACATCCTAAACTTGCACTAATCTCGGTTGGAAAAGCTAATCGCTATGGTCATCCCAATCAAGAAACTTTAGAAACCTTAGCCAAAAATCAGGTAAAGACACTCAGAACTGACCAAAAAGGGGCGATAAAATTAACAGAAGTAAATCAGCAATGGCAAATCAAAACAGTTAGATAAATGAAAGGAAAAAAGAGAGCAAAAGACATCTATAAAATGTTACAATAAAGAAGACGTTGAGTGCCTGTGGAAACTAAAAAAGTACTTCTTTCATTTCGTTTTTTTATTATTAAAAACAAAATGAAAGGAAAAGTCATAGTGCAGACTTTGAAAAAAGAAAACGAAGGTCAGATTTAAAAAGAAAGGAATTTTTAATTTAACAGAATTCAAGAAATTGAACTTATAATAGGTAGAAAGTTAACAACATTTGCTAACAACATAAAATTTATTAAGGAGACTTTTTATGGCAGTAATCAATATCGAATACTACTCAGAAGTTCTTGGGATGATTCGAAAAGTCAATGTTATTTACCCTGAGTCAAGTAAGGTGGAAGATTTTTCAAACACAGAGATACCCGTTCTTTACCTTTTGCACGGAATGAGTGGGAACGAAAATTCGTGGATGATTCGTTCTGGAATTGAAAGATTAATTCGACATACAAATTTGGCGATTGTAATGCCCTCGACAGATTTAGGTTTTTACGTGAATACCACTTATGGTATGAATTATTTTGATGCGATTGCCTTGGAACTTCCAAAAGTAATTCACAATTTTTTCCCAAATTTATCTACAAAAAAAGAAAAGAACTTTATTGCTGGTTTATCTATGGGTGGATATGGTGCTTACCGTCTTGCTCTAGGTACAGATCACTTTAGCTATGCCGCAAGTTTGTCAGGAGTTCTGACATTCGATGGAATGGAAGAGAATTTCAAAGAAAACCCAGCTTATTGGGGCGGGATTTTTGGAAATTGGGAGACTTTTAAGGGTTCAGATAATGAAATTTTGGCCTTAGCTGATCGTAAGAATGAGGAACGACCAAAACTTTACGCTTGGTGTGGAAAACAAGATTTTCTTTTCCCAGGAAATGAGTACGCAACAGCAGAGTTGAAGAAAAAGGGATTTGATGTTACTTATGAGAGTTCAGATGGTGTTCATGAATGGTATTATTGGACTAAAAAAATAGAGTCTGTCTTACAGTGGCTCCCTATAAATTATAAGCAAGAAGAACGATTGAGTTAATATTAAAAATTCCCATTTTATTCAAGACAAAAACTAAAAAGTTTGTCTATCAAACGCTTACAAAGACAAAAACAAAAGAAATGATGAAATTCTCATGCTTGTCTTTGACAAAAACTACGAATAGTAGTAGAATTTCTTAGTAAAATAAATTTGCGAAATCGCAATATAGAAAGAGGTCTATAATGACAATTACACTTGCCGCTCTTGGAGCAATTGCTATCGGTCTTGCAGCACTCGGAGCCGCTATCGGTGATGGACTTATCGTTTCAAACTTCCTCCAAGCCGTTGCACGCCAACCTGAACTTGAAGGAAAACTTCGTGGTTCAATGTTCATGGGTATCGCCTTCGTCGAAGGTACATTCTTCATCGCCCTTGCTATGGCATTCCTTTTCCATTAAAATTTTTCTCAACAAAAAATTTTAAAAACAGAAAGGAAGAACAGGTATGGAATCAACATGGACCTTTAATATTGGGCCAATTCCATTTGATGGAACAATCACAGTAATGACTTTTGTGACTGTCCTCATTGTTTTCGGTCTGGTATTCTGGGCGAGTCGCAATATGCAGCTCAAGCCCAAAGGTAAACAAAATGTTCTTGAGTGGGTTGTTGATTTTGTCAATGGAGTTTCCAAAGATAACGTCGGCCCTCATGAAGCACCACGCTTTGCGCTCATGAACTTTACCCTCTTTTCTTTCCTTCTTATTGCCAACTGCATTGGGCTAGTAACTAAAATTAGTACGCCAGGTGATGTTTCTCTTTGGAAATCACCAACTGCAAATCCAACAGTCGATTTGACACTTGCACTTCTTGTTGTTGTAATGTCAAATACACTGGGTGTACAAAAATTCGGTTTTAAAGGTTACCTCAAGGTTGCCTTCTGGAAAGATCCGAAAGGTCTTCTTCCAATGAACATTTTGGAAGAATTTACAAATGCACTTTCACTTGGTTTACGGCTTTATGGGAATATCTTCGCGGGTGAAATCATGCTTGGTCTTATTGCCGGTATGATTCAATCAACCATGTGGATGCTTCCAGTTGCGTGGATTCTAGAAGTTGCATGGATTGGCTTTTCACTTTTCATTTCAGCCCTCCAAGCTTATGTCTTTGTCCTTTTGACAAACTTGTACATTAGCCACAAAATCATAGCAGAACATTAAGAAAGGAGTAGAAATTGTCAACATTATTATTAGAAGCTGCTCCGAATACCGTTCTCGGTAACATCATCGTTGTATCTGGTGCATTTATTATCTTATTGGTATTGTTGCGCCTCTTTGCATGGAATGCAATTACAAGTGTTTTTGCAAGTCGTGCGAAAAAAATATCTGATGATATCGATGCAGCAGAAGCGAACAACAAACAAGCCGCTGACTTGGTTAAACAACGTCAAGCAGAGCTTGCAGGTTCTAAAGAAGAAGCTGCTAACATCATTCAAGTTGCAAATGATACTGCCTCACAAAACCGTGCGAAAGTACTTGCAACAGCAAATGAAGAAGCAACTAGCTTGAAGAAACGTGCGCAAGAAGATATCGAGCAAGAACGCAAAGAAGCTCTTAACACAGTTAAAGGCGATGTTGCGGACATCTCAGTTCAAATTGCTGAAAAGCTCATTGGACAATCATTAGATGCTTCTGCACAACAGGAATTAATCGACTCTTATCTCGCTAAGTTAGGAGAATAAGATGACAAAAGTAAATTCACAAAAATACAGTAAAGCTTTACTTGAGGTCGCCCAAGAAAAAGGGCAACTTGAAGCAATTCTTACTGAAGTTAGCGAAATGATTCAGCTTTTCAAAGAAAATAACTTAGGTGCTTTTTTAGCAAATGAAGTTTATTCATTCTCTGCTAAATCTGAATTGATTGATACTTTGCTTCAAACTTCATCAGAAGTGATGTCAAATTTCCTGAATACTATTCGTTCTAATGGACGTCTAGCTGACCTCGGAGAAATACTTGAAGAAACTAAAAATGCAGCAGATGACATGTTCAAAATTGCTGACGTTGAAGTTGTTTCAAGTATTGCATTGTCAGAAGCTCAAATTGAAAAATTTAAAGCAATGGCTAAAGCAAAATTTGATTTAAACGAAGTAACAGTAATTAATACAGTCAATGAAAAAATTCTCGGAGGATTCATTGTGAACTCTCGTGGAAAAATTATTGACGCCTCATTAAAAACACAATTGGCTAAAATTGCCGCTGAAATCCTCTAATCAGGATAGAAAAATTTTCTTCCTTTGTTAAAAACTTAGTGGAGAATTTTTCAAACTCAAACTGTTAAACTTTTGAAAACATGCAAAGGTAATTTTAAAACTTGCTTATTCATGCTCAAAAAGTATAACTGCAGTTTAAAGCTAAATAGCCTTGAACTAGTAAAAATTTCTAGAAGGGAGCATATTTTTGGCAATTAAAGCTAATGAAATCAGCTCACTGATTAAAAAACAAATTGAAAATTTCACACCAGATTTTGAAGTTGCTGAAACTGGTGTCGTTACCTATGTTGGTGATGGTATCGCGCGTGCCTATGGCCTTGAAAATGCGATGAGCGGTGAGCTTGTTGAGTTTTCAAATGGTGTACTTGGTATGGCGCAAAACTTGGATGCTACAGACGTTGGTATTATCGTACTTGGTGATTTCCTCTCAATTCGTGAAGGTGACACTGTTAAACGTACAGGTAAAATCATGGAAATCCAAGTTGGTGAAGAACTCATCGGACGTGTTGTAAACCCACTTGGACAACCCGTTGATGGACTTGGAGAACTTAATACAGGTAAAACTCGTCCAGTTGAAGCAAAAGCTCCTGGTGTTATGCAACGTAAATCAGTCTCTGAGCCATTACAAACTGGTCTTAAAGCGATTGATGCCCTCGTTCCAATTGGACGTGGACAACGTGAATTAATTATCGGAGACCGTCAAACAGGTAAAACTTCAGTCGCTATTGATGCAATCTTGAACCAAAAAGGTCAAGATATGATTTGTATCTATGTTGCGATTGGACAAAAAGAGTCAACAGTTCGTACACAAGTTGAAACGCTCCGTAAACTCGGTGCGATGGATTATACTATCGTCGTAACTGCGTCAGCTTCTCAACCTTCTCCACTCCTATACATCGCTCCCTATGCTGGAGCTGCAATGGGTGAAGAATTTATGTATAACGGTAAACATGTCTTGGTTGTTTATGATGATTTATCTAAACAAGCGGTCGCTTACCGTGAACTTTCTCTCTTGCTCCGTCGTCCACCAGGTCGTGAAGCATACCCAGGTGACGTTTTCTACTTGCACTCACGTCTTTTGGAACGTGCTGCTAAATTGTCTGATGATCTTGGTGGTGGATCAATGACGGCTTTGCCATTCATTGAAACACAAGCAGGTGATATTTCAGCTTATATTGCAACAAACGTTATCTCTATTACCGACGGTCAAATTTTCCTTGAAAATGACTTGTTCTATTCAGGTGTACGTCCTGCCATTGATGCTGGTTCATCAGTATCACGTGTTGGTGGTGCCGCACAAATCAAAGCCATGAAGAAAGTAGCTGGTACTTTGCGTCTTGACCTTGCGTCATTCCGTGAACTTGAAGCCTTTACACAATTTGGTTCTGACCTTGATGAAGCGACTCAAGAAAAATTGAATCGTGGTCGTCGTACCGTTGAAGTTTTGAAACAACCATTGCACAAACCATTGGCTGTTGAAAAACAAGTTTTGATTCTCTATGCATTGACTCATGGTCATCTTGATGATGTTCCAGTTGATGATGTTCTTGATTTTGAAACTAAAATGTTCGATTTCTTCGATGCAAATTATGCAGATCTCTTGAACGTAATTACGGACACTAAAGATTTGCCAGAAGAAGCAAAACTTGACGAAGCAATTAAAGCATTCAAAAATACAACGAATTATTAATAAGGAGGCTAACTAATGGGAGCTTCACTTAACGAAATAAAAACTAAGATTGCGTCAACAAAGAAAACAAGTCAAATCACAGGTGCCATGCAAATGGTTTCTGCTGCTAAACTTCAAAAAGCAGAATCTTACGCTAAAGCTTTTCAGACTTATGCTGAAAAAGTACGTAAGATTACGACTGACTTAGTTTCAAGCGATAATGAGCCGGCCAAAAATCCGATGATGATTAAACGTGAAGTCAAAAAAACTGGCTATCTCGTTATCACATCAGATCGTGGGCTTGTTGGCGGTTATAATTCAAATATTTTGAAGTCTGTTATAAGTAATATACGTAAACGCCACACAAATGAGAGTGAGTATACAATACTTGCCCTTGGTGGTACGGGAGCGGACTTTTTCAAAGCCCGTAACGTCAAAGTTTCTTATGTTCTTCGCGGACTTTCAGATCAACCGACCTTTGAAGAGGTTCGGGCAATTGTTACAGAAGCCGTGGAAGAATATCAAGCAGAAGAATTCGATGAACTCTATGTTTGTTACAACCACCATGTGAATTCATTGGTAAGTGAGGCACGGATGGAAAAAATGTTACCTATTTCTTTTGATAAAAAAGGTGACGAAAAAGCATCTCTTGTAACATTTGAATTAGAACCAGATCGTGAAACAATCTTAAATCAGTTGTTGCCGCAATATGCTGAAAGTATGATTTATGGCTCAATTGTTGATGCAAAAACAGCAGAACATGCTGCAGGTATGACCGCAATGCGTACTGCAACAGATAATGCACATTCTGTCATTAATGATTTAACCATTCAATATAACCGTGCTCGTCAAGCTTCAATTACGCAAGAAATTACGGAAATTGTTGCGGGTGCTTCAGCGCTATAATTACTGTCAAACATTATTCTCAATGTTACATTTTATCAACTTGAGGAATAAATGTTCTGTCAGTAAAGGCTTTGAATTTTAATTACGTTTGTCAGTAAATTTTTACTGATGAACTTAAAAATGAATAGAAATTCTGTTGTTAGACAGAAAATAAAAACAGGAGGAAAAACATTGAGTTCTGGTAAAATTACTCAGGTTATCGGTCCCGTCGTTGACGTGGAATTTGGTTCTGATGCCAAACTGCCTGAGATTAACAATGCCTTGATTGTCTACAAAGATGTCAATGGTTTAAAAACAAAAATTACTCTTGAAGTTGCTTTGGAACTTGGTGATGGTGCAGTTCGTACGATCGCTATGGAATCTACTGATGGATTGACTCGTGGACTTGAAGTCCTTGATACAGGTAAAGCGGTCAGCGTTCCTGTTGGTGAATCTACTCTTGGTCGTGTTTTTAATGTCCTTGGTGACGTTATTGATGGTGGAGAAGATTTCCCTGCTGATGCAGAACGTAATCCTATCCACAAGAAAGCTCCAACTTTTGACGAATTGTCAACTGCAAATGAAGTTCTTGTAACAGGGATTAAAGTTGTCGATTTACTTGCCCCTTATCTTAAAGGTGGGAAAGTCGGACTCTTCGGTGGTGCCGGTGTTGGTAAAACCGTCCTTATCCAAGAATTGATTCACAATATTGCCCAAGAACACGGTGGTATTTCTGTATTTACAGGTGTTGGGGAACGTACTCGTGAAGGGAATGACCTTTACTGGGAAATGAAAGAATCAGGCGTTATTGAAAAAACAGCCATGGTCTTTGGTCAAATGAATGAACCACCTGGAGCACGTATGCGTGTTGCCCTTACTGGTTTAACAATTGCGGAATATTTCCGTGATATTCAAGGTCAAGACGTATTGCTTTTCATCGATAACATCTTCCGTTTCACTCAAGCCGGTTCAGAAGTTTCTGCCCTTTTGGGACGTATGCCTTCTGCCGTTGGTTACCAACCAACTCTTGCAACTGAAATGGGTCAATTACAAGAACGTATCACTTCTACTAAGAAGGGTTCTGTTACATCTATCCAAGCGATTTATGTCCCTGCCGATGACTATACTGACCCAGCGCCAGCTACAGCCTTCGCTCACTTGGACGCAACGACTAACTTGGAACGTCGTTTGACACAAATGGGTATCTATCCAGCCGTTGACCCACTTGCTTCATCATCACGTGCGCTTACACCTGAAATTGTTGGTGAAGAACACTATGAAGTTGCAATGGAAGTTCAACGTGTCCTTCAACGCTACAAAGAATTGCAAGATATCATTGCCATTCTTGGTATGGATGAATTGTCAGATGATGAAAAAATTCTCGTTGGACGTGCACGTCGTATCCAATTCTTCCTTTCACAAAACTTCCACGTTGCTGAACAGTTTACTGGTCAACCTGGTTCATATGTACCAATTGACAAAACAGTTCATGACTTCAAGGAAATTTTGGAAGGTAAATATGACGAAGTCCCTGAAGATGCTTTCCGTGGAGTAGGTCCAATTGAAGACGTACTTGCAAAAGCAAAATCAATGGGTTATTAATTCGATTTCTTATGAAATGACAAAGTGAAAATACATTATTGAATCGCAAAATTTACTGACAATAATTCTGTCAGTAAAAGTTGCTTCAACTTTTTAAAAGTTTGATTAACTCTTGTAATTTTGTTTTTTAAAGTATTTTTACGCTTTATAATTTAAATTTTCATAGAAAAAATTGGAGGATCGAATGTCTGAAAACGTCATGACACTTCAAGTGATTACCCCTGCTGGTGTGGTTTATGATCACCATGCAAACTATATTACTGCTCGGACTACAAATGGTGAAATTGGTATTTTGCCAAACATGATTTCGACAATTGCTGGACTTGAAATTGATGAACTTAAAGTTCGTCGTCCAGATGATGAGACACATGTAGATTACATTGCTGTTAATGGTGGAATTATCGAAATTAAAGATAGTCTCGTAACAATTGTTGCAGATTCTGCCGAACGTAATCGTGATATTGATGTTTCACGTGCCGAACGTGCAAAAATTCGAGCTGAAAAAGCACTTGAAGTTGCTAAAGCTGAGAAAAAATCTGATGAAATAAAACGCGTAGAAGTTGCATTACACCGCGCTCTCAACCGTTTGAATGTTTCGTCTCATAATTAAAAAGCACCTACGGGTGTTTTTTTATGTAAAATTAAAGTGTTGCAAAACCAAGACATTAATGTTAAAATTATAGTCAGTAATGATTTAAGGATCTAAGAAATAAGTGAGGGAGAATGTGATTCTTGATTATTGTCGAGAACTGTTTGATACATTAGAGAATCTAGAAGGACTTTTAAAGGGTTCAGAAGACTTAAGAGAAGACTATCGTAAAAAAATATCAGCCCAAATTGCGCGTCAAGCTTCAATTTTAGATATTTTGGTTTCAATTGGAATGATTGTTTATTTCATGCCAGATAAGACAGTATTTTTTAGTAATCTTGTACCAGGAACAGGACCTGTTGACCTGTTTTTTAGAATGTCTGCGATTACTTTCCTTTCTTTACTTTTGGGTTACGGATCACGTTTGGGCTTAACTTGGCTTTGGCAACATAATTATTTACCAGGTGGAAGAAAACATATTGCACGTTTTTATAAAAAGAAATATTTAAAGAAACAAAAAGAAATTATTGAGCAAATTCAAGAAATCTTAAAGAGCGAAATAATTGTTAATGCTGAGCTTCCTAATGACTATATGAATACAAAGAGTATAAACTATATCATTGGCTGTTTGGAAGCAGGAGAAGTTAGTAATTTAAAAGAAGCAACAAATCTATTAGAATTAGAATCACGAGATTCTCATGTCCATTATCTGATTAAGACAGAAAATAATACAATTAGTCGGGCCTTATTATTAATAAAAAATGATGAAGAAGAAAGGAGATAAATGAAAAAATTAAAGTTACAAATAAAAAATAAAAAAATAATTTTAGGACTATTTTTTAGTATTTTTATTGTTGGAATTTTTCCTAATCTCACTTTTAACCTTTCTTCTTCAAATCCGGATAGAATCGCTTTCAAAAATGAAGTACTGGCTGACACTGTGCCTCCAACGAGTAGTACAAAATCAGTCATTCCGCAAAATATTACAGAAGAAACAGTGACCATAAACTTCCTTGATGCGGAAAATCATGAACTTAAAGTTCGTGATTCCGAAACAATGACAGTGAATGTCGGAGAGTATGTATGGGCCGTATCTTTTGGCGGAATGACCAATCAGTCTGCTCAAAATGTATACCATATCTATCAGATTCCGACGATTTCGAACTGTTCTTATCAAGGTAGCGAACAAGATTCTCCTTTACTGGTTACTAATGATTCGGCATCCAATGTGATTGATCTTTATTATAAAGGAGAAAATAGTCAAGTTACGATTAATTTCTTGGACTCAGATAATACAGGACTTAAAGTTTAGAAGTCTGAAACAATGACAGTGAATGTCGGGGAATACGTCTGGCCAATAAATTATGGTGCAATGACAAGTCAATCGACTAAAAGTGTTTATCACATGTATCAGATTCCGACGATTTTGAACTATTCTTATCAAAATAGCGACTCGGATACTCCTTTATTAGTTACCAATGATTCAGCGACTAATGTGATTAATCTCTATTACAAGCGTGATAAAAGTCAGGTAACGGTTGAATTCCTTGATACAAAAGGAAAGTTTATTCGTGCAAATGATACGATTACGGCTAATGTTGGAGATTATATTTGGATTGTCTCTCTCGGAGTGAATTCTGAGCAGATGAAATTTGGAGTCTACTGGTATTTTGTACCTAAGATTGGTGGATACTCTTTCAA
>NZ_BCVK01000076.1 GCF_001591705.1 Lactococcus cremoris subsp. cremoris NBRC 100676
TAAATGCTAGAAAACTAATTATCCATAGAAAAATTGGGTTTTTCTTTTCATTAAGCCTTTGAATAAAAGGAAAAATCGCTAAAAGGAGGCAGGCGAAAGGAAAGAGATAGTGAACAGTTGTGGCTACGTAACCCGCGCGATAAATCAGACCGATGGGAAAAAGAAAAGATAAAGTAAATGAAATCAAAAGAAATTTTGCGCAATTTTTAGATGAGTTTTTGAAAAAGTAAGCTGGTAAGACAAAAATTATCGTAAAAGCAAGCGCTTCAAGGATTTGCCAAAGTCTGACATGATGAACCAGAAGGACATTTAGTCCGTCGCCAATCATTCGTGATGACCAAGTTTTATAATCGTTGACAAGATACGAAATCAGATTTCCATGAAAATCATGTAAGGCTGTGAAATATTGCGGGTCATCGCCGACAAGGCGAAAAGGCAGTGCAAGGCTAAATGTCAGCCAAAAAAGGGCGATAAGGCTGATGAGAATAAAATTTCTGCGGTTTTTTATTATTTTCATAAAAAGCTCCTTAAGTATTGGTTTTGACAGGATTGTCAAAACCTGATACATGTAGTGTATCAGCTAAAAGTAAGCGTTTTTATAGTAATAATAAAAAAAATCAGATTGCTCTGATTTTGTGTGCTACTGACTGATAAAGTCTGACAGACTTTCTATTTTCTCGTCAAATTTGACGAAAGTTCCATCAGCTCCACGTTTCATAAATGTTGGTACAGTGTTAATTTCGTGGGCTTTGCGAATGGCTTGCAACTCATTATCAAGGTCTGTATTTTCTGTATCAACATAGTAAATCGTTTTGTCAGCGTAGCCAGGAAGCTGTTTGGCAAATCTTCTGGTCCAGGGACAAGTGACACGTCCAAAAAGAACAAATTGTCCTTCTGTCAGTTCTGACAAACGTACAGGCGCAAGCGGTAGGACGTCTTTTATATTTTCAAAAAATTCTGTCCGCATCTCGCCTGTATAAGGTCTTTCGACCCATTCGCCGATGATGATAATGGTGTTGCCTTCTGGTGCGATAAAGGAAAACAGATATCTTCCATCAGCGCTTTTGGTAATTGGACTTAGTTGCAGTCCGAGTTCGATGATTTTGTCATGGATTTCATCGATTGTTTCTACTGAAATTGCCAACGTTTCTGGAGCTGGGTCATAGGTTTCATTGAGGGCTATTTCCTCTTCTAAACCTAGTTCTTTCCAAAAAATTTCGGCATTTTCCAAACTATTGACATTTAAAGTTATCATTTTTTTCTCCTCTAAATTTTTTCTAGGAAACTTTTGACCATAGAATAAGTAAAATGGTCATGATAATAATACTTACGACCAGTAGACTGTCACGACTTTGCCATTTGAGCTGACGATATTTTGTCCGCCCATCGCCGCCTTGATAACCGCGGCTTTCCATGGCTACAGCTAAATCATCGGCACGACGAAATGAGCTGACGAAAAGTGGAATCAAAATTGGAATGACTGATTTAATTTTTTTCAGCAGATTTCCTTCGCCAAAATCCATTCCTCTGGCTTTTTGAGCATTCATAATCATTGTTGTGTCATCCATTAATGTTGGAATAAAACGTAATGATATAGATAGCATCAAACCTAATTCGTGAACAGGAACTTTGATTTTTTTCAATGGACCCAAGCCTTTTTCAATTCCATCAGCTAAGGTCAATGGTGGTGTAGTTAAGGTCAAAATCGTTGACATAAAGATAATTAAAACAAAACGGAAGAAAATATAAACCGCATTAATCAAAGATTCTGTCGAAATCTTGATAAACCATAAGCTAAAAATGACATGTTGACCGTTGGTAAAAAGCATTTGGAAAATGACTGTGAACAGAATTAAACCAATCATTGGCCGCAGGCCACTTAAAAAGTAAGAGACTGAAATCTTTGATAGTAAGACACCGGCCAAAGTGTAAAGTACTAAAAGAAGATAGCCTAACCAATCATGAGCCAAAAAGATAATGACGACAAAAGCAATCATGACTAAAAGTTTTGAACGCGGGTCCATCCGGTGAATGATACTGTCACCTGGAATGTAACGTCCCATCAGCATATTTTGCATCAGTTTTCACCTCCTGAATTTACTAACAGACTTGTCAGTAAAGTAACAAGCTCAGCTCGTGTGATGGGTAATTTTTCAAAGGTGACCGCTCCTGTTTTTTGAAGTTGGTCAGCAAAATGCGTTGCCTTTGGCACGCCCAATTCATGTGCTTTCAAAAAATCAACCTCTTGAAAAACGTCTGACGGAGTACCGCAGCTAATGATATACCCTTTTTCAAGAAGATAAACATAGTTAGCATAATCAGCCACATCATCCATTAAATGAGTGACTAAGACAACTGTTTGTCCTGATTGATGAATACTTTCAAAAAGTTGCATCATTTCGATTCTAGCTTTCGGGTCAAGGCCTGCGGTTGGTTCATCAAGCACTAAAACTTCTGGTTCCATTGCAAGAATTCCGGCAATGGCAACGCGGCGCATTTGACCTCCTGAAAGTTCAAAAGGAGATTTTTCCCAAAATTCATCAGCAAGTCCAACCATTTCAAGCTTTTCAGCAGCGATTTTTTCAGCTTTTTCTTTAGGAATTCCAAAGTTTTGTGGGCCAAAAGCCACATCTTTTAAGACTGTTTCCTCAAAAAGTTGACTTTCAGGAAATTGAAAAACAACCCCTACTTTTTTGCGAACAGGTTTAATCTCTTTTTGTTTACTTGTTGAACTTACAACAATATCCCCAACGGTCACTTTACCCTCAGTCGGTTGCAATAAACCATTGAGATGTTGCAACAAGGTTGATTTTCCAGAACCTGTATGCCCAATTAAAGCCGTGTAACTTCCTTTTTTGACTTCTAAATCAATATCAAAAAGGGCACGACTGGCAAAAGGGCTGTTGGGCTGATAAGTATAATTTACTTTTTCAAATTTAATCATTTTTCTTTTTTCTCAAATCCAATAATATCCATTTTACTGACAGAAATTCTAGAGGACTAGAATTTCCTTGATTTGCCGATTCAACGCTCACCTTAATCGCCTTGAACTGACAGAAATTCTAACAGACTAGAATTTCCTTAATTTTCCGATTCAACGCTCATCTTAATCGCCTTGAACTGACAGAAATTCTAACAAGCTAAAATTTCCTAATTTTGCCGATTCAATGCTAATCTTAATCGCCTTGAACTGACAGAAAAATCTGTCAGTAAATCTAGCCCAATTTATCAGCTAAAAGCTCTACTAATTCATCTTCTGACAAATATTTTTCAGGTAAATCAAAACCATTTGTGCGCAAATCTTTCATTAGATTTGAAGAAAAGGGCACATCAAGTCCAATCTCAACCATATCCTCGCTAGTCGCAAAGAGTTCAGATGGCGCGGCTTCTTTAATGATTTCACCGGCTCGCATGACCAGAATTCGGTCAGAACTAGCTGCTTCATCAAGGTCATGAGTGATAGATAAAACCGTCAAATGATACTTATCTTTAATCTCATGAATCACGCGCATAATTTCGCTTCGTCCTATCGGATCAAGCATTGAGGTTGACTCATCAAGAATAATAATTTCAGGTCGCAAAGCAATAATTCCAGCTACGGCTACCCTCTGCTTTTGTCCACCAGAAAGTCTTGCCGGCTCACGTGTCTTAAAATCAAGCATATTGACAGCAAGCAAAGCCTCATCAACTCGCTTAATCATCTCTTCACGGGGAATTCCTTGATTTTCCATGCCAAAAGCAACATCGTCCTCAACCGTTGCCCCAACAAATTGGTTATCAGGATTCTGAAAAACCATCCCAATCTTTCGACGTAGATTCCAGACATTTTCAGCTGTTAATCTTTCACCGTCAATCTTGACAATTCCTTCAAATTCTTCAAAAAGTCCATCAATCAGTCGTGCAGTCGTCGATTTTCCCGAACCATTTTGCCCGATAATCGAAACCCACTCCCCTTTTGTAATCGAAAAGGAGACACCATTAAGCTGATTTACATCGCTTTCTTTTTCATATTTAAAAACTAAATTTTCCACTTCGAGAATTTTATTCATAGCCCTTATTATACCAAATTTTAAAGACTTTTAACCATTTAGTTTTATATTTCTACTAAAAATTAACCCGATTATCAGTAAATAAAGTGTCATTTAAAAATCTTTGCTAAAGTCTGAGCTTTTTTGCTATAATGTTAAGGAAGTTGGAGAAGTGTCCGAGTGGTCGAAGGAGCACGCCTGGAAAGTGTGTATACGTCACAAGCGTATCGGGGGTTCGAATCCCCTCTTCTCCTTAAAAATTTTTCCGAAAAGCTCTATCAATAGATTACAGAGCTTTTTTTCTATTAAAAAAATAGATTTTCTGCCTATTAAATGTTTTTTCTTATAAATAATCCCTGAAATAATTAAAGCTTTCGAATTATTATGCTTAAAAATTTGGTTTTTAGACTATAAATCAGCCAATATTATTTTTACTAATCAATATTTTTACTTTCAGATTTATATTTTAAGATTGCAAAATCCAAGAAATAGGAAGAATTTTTCAAAAATGAGGCTTTTTTGTATGGAAAAAGGTCTTTTTTTTTGTGAATTTATTCTCAAAAAAAGACCTTTTGGATTGATTTTCCTTTTTTTACTGGTTTGAAACTTTACCGAAAACTTATTTTATTAGACTTTTATTAGATTTTAATTAATTAATTTCATTTTTCTCTTGACTAGAAAACGTTTTTATAATACAATAAATCTTGTAAACAATAGTTGAAGCGCCCCATTAGAAAAAAGAAAGGATTTTAATGTTACTGGACTGAAATCAGGATGCGCTCATAGTCCCAATCGCAAAAAAAGGTTTTTAAAAAAAGGAGAATAAGAATGAATAAAAAGATTTTTGTACCAATGGCTACTATTGGACTACTAAGTTCGGCAATACTTTTCGCTAACTCAGCAAGTGCAGACACAAATATGAATGTTCAAGCACAAGATGGTATTGTCTCAACAGATGTTAATCCACTTTCTACTACTTCAAGAGGTCAAGTCCTTATTGATGGTACTGGTTCCAATGGTTTACACCTCACTTCTGGCAATACAGTTACCACAGGTCAACTTGATTTCACTTACTCTGGAAGTTTCCCAGTTGGATCAATTGGATGGAACCAGGAAACTGAATTCGTTCTTGTCCTTCCTAGTGAATTAGACGAGGCCGCTCAAGACCCAAGCTTCATTACTTATTTCAGCGGAACTTATGATGGTCCTGGATGGGGTGCAAACCCATATCAATATCAAACTTCTGATATTCGTATGGGCGTTGACAATGATGGGAATACCATCGTTCGATTCACTAACCCACCTGCTACTTGGGGAATTGCTAATAGCCTTCACTTCAATGTTAACATTGCACTTGACCTCGGAGATTTTGTCACACAGACAGGAATTCGTATCGCAGATGCAGTTAACGGCACACATTATAGTTTCAATGGTACGGTAGTAACAGACCATGATTACACTAATATTGCTGATGATAATACTGCTACTTCTTTAAATACACATGCCCTTGACCCTGGATACGACCTCCTTCAACAGGTTCCAACAATCGAAGATGTTTATGATACAGATACAACTATTTCCGGAACTGGTACTGTAGGAACAACAATCGAGATTAAAGCTGGTGGTAAAGTTATCGGCACTGGTACTGTAGGAACAAATGGTATTTATCATGTTACAATTTCTCCTAAACAAAATGAGAATGTAACTATTGAAGTCCGCCAAAACACTGGTGTAGGTATGAGTGCTGCAGCAACAACAACCGTTAAACATAAAGTCTCTGAAATTCCTGCGCCAAAGGTAAATACTATCCATGAAGGTTATACAGTAGTAACTGGTACTGGACATACTCCTGGTAATACTATTATTATTACTGATTCTTCTGGACAGGAAATCGGACGCGGTTCTGTTGACTCAGCTGGTAAATATTCTATTACTCTTACATCTTCTCAACCTGCTTATTCAATTCTTAATGTAGTAGAAACAGATGGTAAAGACACAAGTCCTATTACTCAAGTAGTAGTACAAGCTCCTATCCCAAATGCAATCACTCATATTGATAATTTTTCGGCCAGCCAAGACCAATATATCACAGGAACTTACACTGGATCTAAAGTAGCAAAAATCGGCCTTACAGTAGACAATGCTAAAAAACCTTTGATAAAAATTACACCTGGAAATGGAAATTTCTCAATCTTTACATCAACTTATGGTATCACAGCTAGTTCAACTGTTTTGGTAACTCTCTACGACGCAAATGATGTTGCTTTGACTTCTGGCAACAGTGTATCAGTTTTACCTTAAACAACTTTTCTAATATAGTAGTTTACTTCGACATGACTTCGTATATAAAAAAACCTTATATCATCAGATATAAGGTTTTTCGCTGAGTAATTTTTCAACTTCTATTTAGTGACTTCTAGTCCTAATAATTCTTCTTCAATACGCAAAAATTGATTATATTTTTCAACCCGCTCGCTTCTCGCCATTGAACCTGTTTTTATTTGTCCAGCGTGCATGGCTACAGCAAAGTCAGCAATAAAACTATCAACCGTTTCACCTGAACGATGAGAAATCATGGTCTTATAACCTGCTTTTCTAGCCAAACTAATCGCTTCAATCGCTTCGGTCACTGTCCCGATTTGATTTAGTTTAATCAAAATAGCATTTGCTACACCTTTTTGAATCCCTTCTTTGAAGATTTCGGGATTTGTGACAAAAATATCATCACCAACCAATTGAATTTTTTGACCTTGAACTTTCGTTTGAGCCGCAAAACCAGCCCAATCATGTTCTGAAAATCCGTCTTCAATAGAGATTAGGGCAGGATATTTTTCAACTAACCCCTCATAGTAGGTCAACAATTCTGCTGAAGTGAGCTTTTGACCTTCAAAATGATAGACTTTTTCTTTGTCATCATAAAATTCGCTAGAAGCCGGGTCAATAGCAATCGCAATTTCTTCGCCTGGCACATAACCAGCTCTTTCAATTGCTTGATAAAGTGTAGCAATGGCATTTTCCGTCGAACCAAGTTTTGGGGCAAAACCACCCTCGTCCCCTACGGCCGTTTCTAGTCCTTTATCAGCTAAAATTTTCTTCAAAGTATGATAGATATTTGCGATTTTTTCTAAACCATCGCGAAAACTAGCACGTTTTACAGGGGTAATCAAGAATTCTTGAACGTCAATTCCTGAATCAGCGTGCACTCCGCCATTGATGACATTGAAAAATGGTTGAGGAAGTTCCAAATCTACTCCACCAAGATAACGATAAAGTGGGATTTTTTCACTGTTAGCTGCGGCACGAGCAATAGCCATGGAAACACCCAATATTGCATTGGCACCTAAGCGAGACTTATTTTTTGTCCCATCAAGTTCAATCATCAGATGGTCTAATTTTGCTTGATTGAATGGTGATTGGCCTTTTAAGGCTTCATAAATTTCACCATTAACATTTGCAACAGCTTTAGAAACGTCTTTTCCTTGAAGTCGCGCTCCGCCATCTCTTAGTTCGACCGCTTCGCGATCTCCTGTTGATGCTCCTGAGGGAACTGCCGCCCGTCCCAAAGTTCCATCTGTCAATCTAACATCTACCTCAACGGTTGGATTTCCTCTGGAATCAAAAATTTCTCTTGCGTGAATGTTTTCGATTGTGACTGTCATAATAACTCTCCTTTTCTTTGCCTTTAATGCCATTGTAAGCCAAAGAAAAAATGGCAGACTACAAGGCAAAAAAGGCTTTGCTTTGTAGGCGCCATTAGATTCAAGTTATTTCTTGAAACCGTTTCGGGTGTGCACCATACCCATCTATCATTAATTTACCACTTAATTTTTACTAGGTCAAATTTTTGAAATCTATTTTTTTGATAAATTTATCATGTGTGAGCCGAACCATTACTATGCCCTGGGCTTCCATTAAGACCTTGAGCTTCACTGATAGTCATATAGGTATAATTCCCAGGATTTGCCACTGAACTATAATATCTTTGACTACTTGGACGATAGAAACAATAGCCAGCTTCCGCTACTCCCCAACCAGCGGGATTTGTGCTATAACCTCCACTTGCCACTGCCGAATTTTCTTGCGAATCTGAGCTTGCTTGAGCGGCAGCTGCTTGATTTTCTGCTGCTTGGGCTGCAGCTTTTTCATCTGCTATTCTTTTTTGTTCGTCATCTCTTTTTTTCTTGTCCGCAGCTGCTTTAGCCGTTTCATTATTGGCTTTAACTTTACTTGTATTGTCAATAATGTTTTGCGAAGCTTTATCTAACTCATCAAGTGTTTCAGCTTTATTAACTGAATCTATGCTCTCTTGAATTAATGTTTTGTCTGCAGCAGAAATATATGTATCACTTAGTAAACTTTGAGCACTTTTTACTGTCGAATTGAGTTGTGCTTTTTTATCATCTACTTCGTTTTTTGTTTGGATATTTGACTGAGCAGTTTCTAAAGCAGTACTGATCTCAGACATCTTATCTTCGATATCTGAAACTTTTTTAGCTTTTTTAATCTCTAGTACTAACTTGTCTAGTTGACTTTTATCTTGTGCTGACAGATTTTTATCTTTTAAAGTTGTTGCAACTGTTTTCAGTTGTTCTTCCCGTTGATTATGAACAGAAATTAGCTCTAATAAATTTTCAGATTCCTTTTTATAGGACTTTAATGACTGATAATTGTTTGCTTTTTGCTCTAATTTATCAAGGCTTGCTTTATCTTCTGATAAAATATTTTCATCATTTTTAAGCTCAGCAGATTGATTCAAAATATCATCGACTGCTTTTTGCTCAGATTTTACAACAGATACAAGGTGGTTAAGTCTTTTTGTCTCTGCTTTTATCTTGTCATTGTTTTTACTTTGATTAATTTGATGAGTATCTTTTTGTTCAGCTTTAACATCTTTTTGTGTTTCTATCGAAACATATTCCGATGATAAATTTGACAGTTTTTTATCAGACTTGGTTAGCTCTGTCCGAGCTTCTTTTAATTTAATTTGATTACTATGAACTGTCAATACTCCAGTTGTAGCAACAAATAAGATAAGAGTAACAAGCCAAAGAATCATATTAGTGATTTTGGAAATAAAATTCCCTGTATTTTTTCGTCCACTTAACAAATAATAAATAGTGAATCCTAAGAGTCCCAAAAATACGATTATTCCTAATACATTATTGATTGTTGATGTAATCATTATCAAAAATAAGACTACAAACAAAAAACCAAGTCCTCTCACGACCGAGCCTAAACTCCCTTTAAACTTTTACATAAAATCTCCTTTTTAACTTTTCCTCCTAATTTTATAAAGATATTCTTTCTTTTTCAAGCTTATTCTAACTTATTTATTATTTTTTAACTTTATTGATATAGTCTTAACATAATTCTTTGCTAAAATCTTCAACTAAAAATGTGATATAATCACTATAATTCGCTTTTGTCAGTAAAGACGGAGCTATTAATAAGGAAATTTAAATGAAAACACTACTTATTCTATGTGAAGTAAAATATTGGCATGATTTTCGGGAGGGCTTGGCTAAGGTTGGAGTTACTTTTCTTGGTTTCGATAAGAAAAAACCAAATCGAGCTGAAATTGACCAGCTCGTAGCCAAATCAGACTTTGTCATCATGAGAAATCGAAATGTGGCTCATCATTCGATTCAATTTGCTAAAGAAGCCTGCAAAGCAACTAATACTCCCTTTTGGATTAGCAGTAATTTTGGTTTGGAAACAATCATCAAACAATTAGCGCAAAATTTTCCAGATGAGTCCTTTGAAAGGACTGGTCAAATCAAGAAAACTAAAAGCCAAAATGGTAAAACTGCCTTGCAAAAGAAAGTTTCTTTATCTGAATCTGCTAAAGCTAAGGAAACTCA
Organism: Lactococcus cremoris subsp. cremoris NBRC 100676; assembly: GCF_001591705.1. Classification (GTDB taxonomy): domain Bacteria; phylum Bacillota; class Bacilli; order Lactobacillales; family Streptococcaceae; genus Lactococcus; species Lactococcus cremoris. Next base: position 9,890 of record NZ_BCVK01000076.1, read on the forward strand.
AAATTACTTAAAAGAGACAAAAAAACACCGCCCCCTCAAAACAGCGCTCAAAGAAATCCAAA
>NZ_BCVK01000077.1 GCF_001591705.1 Lactococcus cremoris subsp. cremoris NBRC 100676
CCTTTCATCTTACTCGGTTAAGCCTTAATTCGTTGTCGCAAGCTTCTTATAACTATCTAGCGCATCCGCAAGATCCTTGTCTTTAATCGTCACATGCTGGTTCTTCAATACCTGACTGATAACGCGTTGCATGATGCTTGAATCGCGAGACCATTTAGCGTAAACGCTGGCAGTTAGCGCCTTTTTACTGCTAGTAAAGGTGCCTTTGGCGGGATGGTTAATCATTTTAATAACTTCATACCCGTCTGTCACTTTGACTGGGGTCTGCGTGTAGTCACCATTTTTTAATTTGTAGGCAGCATCCTTAAATGTGGCATCGAGCGTTTTATTGTTTAATTCAAAACTAATCTTCCCGCCGTTATCTTTAGTCGCAGTATCAATGGAATCAGTTTTCGCAAGCATGGCAAAATCCTTGCCAGCTGCTAAATCACTGATAACTTGCTTAGCAGTGTCCTCGTCGCTAGTTAGAATATGTTGGACAGTCACTTTGGGCTGATAGGTCTTCCAAGCGGCCTTGAGCTGGCTTTCAGAAACCTTTTTTAACTTTTTCAGTGCAACTTCACTTAAAAAGTTGGTTCGTAGGCTTTCCTTGAAGCTACTGCGACTGAAACCGTTTTGACTTAAGAAAGCATCGAAATTTTCGCCGTATTGTTGTTTGTAGCTATCATAGGCATCATTAACTGTTTTAGTGCTAACCGATTTTCCATAGGCATGATTCAATGCACGATAAATGAGCATGTTAGCAAGCATGGTCTTTGTCGTTGGTGACTGTTTGAGTTCCTTGTAGAAGCTACTTTCAGTCACCTTGCCACCTGAATAGGTCGCAACTGTTTGGTCGGTCTGATTTGACTGACAACCGCTTAGCAGCAGTAAAGCAGTTGCGGTACTTGCCAATAATACTTTAAGGCGCATTTTTTTCTTCATCGATTCGGTCTCCTCTGAAATGCTTACAGTAAACGTTGTGTATTTATTCTAGCGATGGCAATTGAGAATTTCAATTCAAATACTCATTTTCTAATAATGCTAAAAATTTCAAAACATCTATAGTCTGTAAACGGCTAAATAATAACGCTAAAAGTTAATTTACAGATAAAAAAATTAATAGAAGATTAAAATTTTCGTTGAATTTGCTCTTCAATAGTATATAATATAATAGTATATAATATTATATAATATAATCTTAACTACATCAAGCGTAGGGTTTGATTTGGTTATGAAACTTTTGGAAAGTGGAGGATATTGGATGCAAAGGAAAAAGAAAGGGCTATCGATCTTGTTAGCCGGTACAGTCGCTTTAGGGGCGCTGGCTGTCTTGCCAGTCGGCGAAATCCAAGCAAAGGCGGCTATCTCGCAGCAAACTAAGGGATCATCACTCGCAAATACGGTGACGGCTGCGACTGCTAAGCAAGCGGCCACTGACACAACCGCAGCGACAACGAATCAAGCGATTGCTACACAGTTGGCGGCTAAAGGTATTGATTACAATAAGCTGAATAAAGTTCAGCAGCAAGATATTTATGTTGACGTCATTGTTCAAATGAGCGCAGCGCCTGCCTCTGAAAACGGCACTTTAAGAACTGATTACTCCAGCACGGCGGAGATTCAGCAGGAGACCAATAAAGTGATCGCGGCTCAGGCAAGCGTTAAAGCAGCTGTTGAACAAGTCACCCAACAAACTGCCGGTGAAAGTTATGGCTATGTCGTTAACGGCTTTTCAACTAAAGTTAGGGTTGTTGATATCCCTAAACTGAAACAAATTGCCGGAGTTAAAACAGTCACATTGGCGAAAGTTTATTATCCGACTGATGCTAAGGCAAACTCGATGGCGAATGTGCAAGCCGTATGGTCCAATTACAAATATAAAGGTGAAGGCACAGTTGTCTCGGTTATTGACAGTGGCATTGATCCAACACATAAAGACATGCGGCTAAGCGATGATAAAGACGTTAAACTAACCAAATCTGATGTTGAAAAATTCACTGATACCGTTAAGCATGGCCGCTATTTTAATTCAAAAGTGCCATATGGGTTTAATTACGCTGATAATAACGACACCATTACAGATGATAAGGTTGACGAACAACACGGCATGCATGTTGCTGGGATCATCGGTGCTAACGGGACAGGTGACGATCCAGCCAAGTCTGTTGTCGGAGTTGCGCCAGAAGCACAGCTACTGGCAATGAAAGTTTTCACCAACTCTGACACTTCTGCAACAACCGGGTCAGCTACCTTGGTTTCTGCCATTGAAGACTCGGCAAAAATCGGTGCCGATGTCCTCAACATGTCCTTAGGATCTGATTCAGGCAACCAAACCTTGGAGGATCCAGAACTTGCTGCGGTGCAAAATGCTAACGAATCAGGAACAGCCGCCGTCATTTCTGCTGGGAACTCAGGAACATCCGGTTCAGCAACTGAAGGCGTCAACAAAGATTATTACGGTTTGCAAGACAATGAAATGGTGGGAACGCCAGGGACATCACGAGGAGCGACCACAGTTGCTTCCGCTGAAAACACGGATGTCATCACTCAGGCAGTGACCATTACAGATGGTACAGGTTTACAGCTTGGACCGGAAACCATTCAGCTTTCAAGCAACGATTTCACTGGTAGCTTTGACCAAAAGAAGTTTTATATTGTTAAAGATGCTAGTGGCAACCTCAGCAAAGGGAAAGTAGCCGACTATACTGCTGACGCTAAAGGCAAAATTGCCATCGTTAAACGTGGCGAACTTACCTTTGATGACAAACAAAAATACGCCCAAGCCGCTGGTGCTGCTGGCTTGATCATTGTCAACAACGATGGCACAGCAACACCGGTGACTTCTATGGCGTTAACCACCACCTTCCCAACATTTGGGCTCTCCAGTGTAACCGGTCAAAAGCTGGTTGACTGGGTCACAGCACACCCGGATGATAGTCTCGGTGTCAAGATTGCCCTGACGCTGGTACCAAATCAGAAATATACTGAAGACAAGATGTCTGACTTCACATCCTATGGGCCAGTTTCCAATCTTTCCTTCAAACCAGATATTACCGCACCAGGCGGCAACATCTGGTCAACGCAAAACAACAATGGCTACACAAATATGTCTGGTACGTCAATGGCCTCGCCATTTATTGCCGGTTCACAAGCATTGTTGAAACAAGCATTGAATAACAAAAACAACCCATTTTATGCTTACTACAAACAACTTAAAGGGACAGCGCTCACCGATTTTCTTAAGACAGTTGAGATGAATACTGCCCAGCCAATCAACGATATTAACTACAATAATGTTATCGTATCGCCGCGGCGGCAAGGGGCCGGTCTTGTTGATGTGAAGGCAGCTATTGATGCATTAGAAAAGAATCCGTCAACGGTTGTCGCCGAAAACGGCTACCCGGCAGTTGAATTGAAAGACTTCACGAGTACGGACAAGACCTTTAAACTGACCTTCACGAATCGCACGACCCATGAACTAACCTATCAAATGGACAGTAATACGGATACTAATGCCGTTTATACATCAGCGACTGACCCTAATTCTGGGGTTTTGTATGACAAGAAGATTGATGGAGCAGCCATTAAAGCTGGCAGTAACATAACTGTGCCTGCTGGGAAAACGGCGCAGATTGAATTCACACTATCTTTGCCGAAGTCTTTTGACCAACAGCAATTTGTTGAAGGTTTTCTGAACTTTAAGGGTAGCGATGGATCGCGCTTGAACTTGCCATACATGGGCTTTTTTGGTGACTGGAATGACGGTAAGATTGTCGATAGTCTCAATGGGATCACTTATAGTCCTGCTGGTGGTAATTTTGGCACCGTACCACTATTGACGAACAAAAATACAGGCACTCAATATTATGGCGGCATGGTCACAGACGCTGATGGCAACCAGACAGTTGACGATCAGGCGATTGCTTTTTCGAGTGACAAGAATGCCTTATATAATGACATCAGCATGAAGTATTATCTATTGCGCAATATCAGCAACGTCCAAGTTGATATTCTTGATGGTCAGGGCAATAAAGTTACGACTCTCAGCAGTTCCACCAATCTGACGAAGACCTATTATAATGCTAATTCGCAGCAGTACATCTACTACCATGCTCCAGCGTGGGATGGCACCTATTATGATCAACGTGATGGCAACATCAAGACGGCTGATGATGGCAGTTATACTTATCGTATTTCCGGTGTACCGGAAGGCGGCGACAAACGTCAAGTGTTTGATGTGCCTTTCAAGCTCGACTCTAAGGCACCGACAGTTCGTCATGTCGCTTTGTCAGCCAAAACGGAAAATGGGAAAACCCAGTATTATTTGACAGCTGAAGCCAAGGATGATTTGAGTGGTCTTGATGCCACCAAGAGCGTTAAAACTGCAATTAATGAAGTGACGAATCTTGATGCTACCTTTACCGATGCTGGGACAACGGCTGATGGGTACACCAAAATTGAAACGCCATTATCTGATGAACAGGCCCAAGCACTTGGCAATGGCGACAATTCGGCTGAGCTGTACTTGACTGATAATGCATCCAATGCCACTGATCAAGATGCCAGCGTTCAGAAGCCGGGGTCTACATCGTTTGATTTAATTGTGAACGGCGGCGGTATCCCAGACAAGATCTCAAGTACCACAACCGGCTACGAAGCCAATACTCAAGGTGGCGGGACGTATACGTTTAGTGGAACGTATCCAGCAGCGGTTGACGGTACTTACACTGATGCACAAGGAAAGAAACATGATTTGAACACAACCTACGATGCTGCGACTAACAGTTTCACTGCCTCAATGCCGGTCACAAATGCTGATTACGCCGCGCAAGTGGATCTATATGCCGATAAGGCGCTTACCCAGTTGCTTAAACATTTTGACACCAAAGTTCGGCTGACGGCGCCAACCTTTACTGATTTGAAATTCAACAATGGCTCGGATCAGACCTCTGAAGCGACCATCAAGGTTACAGGGACGGTTAGTGCTGACACCAAGACAGTTAATGTTGGCGACACCGTAGCAGCACTTGATGCACAACATCACTTTAGTGTTGATGTACCGGTTAATTATGGTGACAATACCATCAAAGTGACCGCCACCGACAAAGACGGAAACACCACGACGGAGCAAAAGACGATTACCTCGTCTTATGATCCTGATATGTTGAAGAATCCTGTGACGTTCGATCAAGGTGTGACATTTGGTTCCAATGAATTCAATGCCACCTCGGCTAAGTTCTATGACCCTAAGACCGGGATTGCGACGATTACTGGTAAGGTCAAGCACCCAACGACAACGTTGCAGGTTGATGGTAAGCAAATTCCAATCAAGGATGATCTGACTTTCAGTTTCACTTTAGATTTAGGTACTCTTGGACAAAAACCGTTTGGGGTTGTTGTGGGTGACACCACTCAAAACAAGACCTTCCAAGAAGCGTTGACCTTCATTTTGGATGCAGTGGCGCCAACATTGTCATTGGACAGCTCGACAGATGCACCGGTTTATACCAACGATCCAAACTTCCAGATTACCGGAACAGCCACTGACAATGCGCAATATCTGAGTCTGTCAATTAACGGCAGTTCTGTCGCCAGCCAATACGCAGACATCAACATCAATAGCGGCAAACCAGGTCATATGGCTATTGATCAGCCCGTTAAATTGCTCGAAGGCAAAAACGTGCTGACTGTTGCTGTTACAGATAGCGAAGACAACACCACGACCAAGAACATCACAGTTTACTACGAACCAAAGAAAACACTGGCAGCACCAACTGTGACGCCAAGTACCACTGAACCAGCCCAAACGGTGACTCTGACGGCAAACGCTGCCGCAACGGGCGAAACGGTTCAGTATAGTGCTGATGGTGGCAAGACATATCAGGATGTTCCGGCAGCCGGTGTCACGATCACGGCAAATGGCACCTTCAAGTTTAAGTCGACTGATTTATACGGTAATGAATCACCAGCCGTCGACTATGTTGTCACCAATATCAAGGCCGATGATCCTGCACAATTGCAGGCAGCTAAGCAGGCACTGACTAATCTGATTGCTTCCGCCAAAACGCTAAGTGCCAGCGGTAAGTATGATGATGCCACAACGACTGCTTTAGCAGCGGCAACGCAGAAGGCACAAACGGCGCTTGATCAGACGAACGCCTCAGTTGATTCACTTACTGGTGCCAATCGAGACCTGCAAACTGCGATCAATCAATTAGCTGCCAAGTTACCTGCAGATAAGAAGACTTCGCTGCTTAACCAGTTGCAATCTGTGAAGGCTGCGCTGGGAACGGACTTGGGCAATCAAACTGATCCAAGCACTGGCAAAACATTTACGGCAGCGTTAGACGACCTAGTGGCACAAGCTCAAGCAGGCACGCAAACGGACGACCAGCTTCAAGCGACTCTTGCCAAGATACTTGATGCAGTATTAGCAAAACTTGCGGAGGGTATTAATGCGGCAACACCGGCTGAGGTTGGCAATGCTAAAGATGCTGCAACTGGCAAAACTTGGTATGCCGACATTGCTGACACATTGACGTCTGGTCAAGCCAGTGCTGATGCGTCTGACAAGCTTGCACATTTACAAGCTTTGCAAAGTCTGAAAACGAAGGTAGCAGCTGCCGTTGAAGCGGACAAGACAGTTGGTAAAGGCGACGATACAACCGGTACTAGCGACAAAGGAAGCGGTCAAGGTACCCCGGGCGCCCGCTACAGGCGACACAGGTAAGGACAAAGGAGATGAGGGCAGCCAGCCTAGTTCTGGCGGTAATATCCCAACAAATCCAGCCACAACGACGTCAACGAGCGCGGATGATACGACTGATCGTAATGGTCAACATACAACCGGTACTAGCGACAAAGGCGGCGGTCAAGGTACCCCGGCGCCCGCTCCAGGCGACATAGGTAAGGACAAAGGCGATGAGGGCAGCCAGCCTAGTTCTGGCGGTAATATCCCAACAAATCCAGCCTCAACGACGTCAACGAGCGCGGATGATACGACTGATCGTAATGGTCAACATACAACCGGTACTAGCGACAAAGGCGGCGGTCAAGGTACCCCGGCGCCCGCTACAGGCGACACAGGTAAGGACAAAGGAGATGAGGGCAGCCAGCCTAGTTCTGGCGGTAATATCCCAACAAATCCAGCCACAACGACGTCAACGAGCACGGATGATACGACTGATCGTAATGGTCAACATACAACCGGTAAGGGAGCATTACCCAAGACAGGAGAGACAACTGAGCGGCCAGCGTTTGGCTTCTTGGGTGTCATTGTGGTCATTCTGATGGGGGTATTAGGATTGAAACGGAAACAACGTGAAGAATAGCCTGTCCATGCGTTGCGTTTAGGGCAGCAGCGTATCGACAAAAAGAAAAGGGCGCTACGATATTTGGAGTTGAGGTTCAAAGTCAAATGGTACTGATGACCGGTAAAATTTAATATTTTGAACCTTGCTTAGGCAGCTGACTTCACATTGTTGAGATCAGCTGCCTTTTGCTTATAGTTCATTGAGTAGAAACTATTCTTGAATGAGATAAGAATACGTAGACGAAAGTTTTTGAAACTACGGAAACCGTATGCCGTGCGCTTAATTGCTTTGATTTTATTGTTTGAACCTTCAATTGGTCCGTTTGAGAATCCATAGATAAAGCTGTTTATTATTTCGTCGAAGTGCTTGCGGATAGTGCGACGAGCCTTCTTCATTGCCTTTGGCAATGAGCGGTATTGGGCATCATTTTTTTGTGGGGTATAGAACAGACTTAAGTTCAGCTTCATCACGAGTTTCGATGGCTTAAAGAATCACTTGGTAGAAAGCGTATGCATCACGCAGTTCATCAGAAAGCGCCAGTAGGCGGTCGATAACTTCTTTATCAGTTAAATAGGCATGCTTAAAATTGATTCGATTTTTGCTGGTCATGTAATCGAGTGCATTTTCGTGCTTCATAAGTAGTTTCCAGAAGCGCTTTAGTTGGCGATACTCTTTGCTGTCTGACCCGAATTGTTTCATAACACTGATACGAACCTTGTTTAGTTCACGGTATGCTTGAGTTACAACGTGAAATCTGTCGGCTACGATGTTTGCGTTTGGAAATAAATCCTTAATCATAGCTCTGTAAGGGGTGAATAAATCTACAGTAATGGTTTTAACAGCAGCTCGAGCTGATGGACTGTATTGATTGAAATAGGCACGGAGCTGACCAGCACCGCGATCCTTCATGACATCTAGAATGCGGTGGTTAACAGAATCGATTAAAATCATGCTCATTCCGCTAGTTGCGAACTTGCCTGATTTGAAGTCAGCGAACGCGATGTTTTGTGGCAGGTAATGGAAATTTGTTTTGTTGTAAACGAATAAGCCTTCGGCTGCGCGCATTACGGTTTACGTTGATATGTTGTTATCTAAGGCGATGTGCTTTTGACTAACGTTTTCACTTAGTTCCATTGCTGCGGTTTGTTTAACCTTATCGATGATATGGTTGTTTGGTTGAATGTCAGTGAGGTGCGCAATGGACGTGTGTCCACATTTCTTTCATAGAAATTTTTGCTTTCGGATTCTATAGTTTTGAAACTTGAATGCGATACGTGGCCCTTTATGAGTAACCATTTTGATACCATTGTGAACCATCGGAGTTCCGAATTTTTCGCAGTTGGTAGCGTATGTCAGAAGGAGATTCCAAGTAATTGTAGCGGTTCCGTTGAGATTAGTTTCATTGAAGTGTTGTTCTGCTTTTGCATCAAAATCGATATTTAAGTCTGTTAATCCAATTAAAATTCTGATATCGTTATCCATGTTGGGATATCCTTTCGAGGGTATTTTGGGCAGACTGGTTGCAGCTGGTCTGTCCTTTTTTATTTTTACACCAAAAAACCAAAAAAGGGGTTCTGTTGCGAAGTTTAGGGTATCTTACACCTAATCAATTTGAAAAGGTAAGTGCTTAAAATAAATAGATTAAAATTCTACGTTTGTTACTCTAAAAACTTGACTTAACGTCACTTGATAGAAAATACAATAAATATTGCATATGCTCGAAAATTTTATAAAACTAAAGATTATCATTCTTTTTGTAATTTGATAAAAGGAAATAAGGGCCTTTTTGGTAATAAAACAGTAAATCAAAAAGCCAATATCTCTTTCGTGAAATCAGAAGGTGAAAAACATACACATATATATCTTGATTATCAAGAAACATGTAAAGTAGCACATCCTAACTTTCTTCAATTGATAAATTTATTAAAAAACTACGACCCTGAATTTTCTGAGGAGAAATTACTAACATTTGATCTTAATGATAAAATATTTGGAGAATACGAAATAAAAGTAATACCGATTTCAAAAACTAAAATAGTCAATACGATTGATGATGTTATGAATGAAATAGCTAAAGAAATTGTTTTAAAATACAATCAGGACATGTTTAAAGTTACATCAAAATTAGGAGAAATTTCACTTACCCCTATCCAAGAAAAATTTGATAAGCTAAAAGACATTTGACAAAATTAAATTAGCATTCGGGGTTATCACCCTTTTTGATAAACTAATAAATTAGCTCATAACTTAACAGTT
>NZ_BCVK01000078.1 GCF_001591705.1 Lactococcus cremoris subsp. cremoris NBRC 100676
AATTCGGGTTTTTGTATAAGTTTGGGTAATGTTTTTAGAAACCTCTGATTTCAGTTGATTCATCTCACTTTCACTCATTTTTGATGAAATATAATTGTGACCGCGTGTTGTTTGATAATCTAACTGGACTGTTTTTGGCTCTTTATTCATCAGCGTCGTCGCATTTTCTGAAAAGTTTTCTGGGAAAGTAATGACCATATAATAGTCACCTTTTTTTATTCCCTCAGAAGCTTTGTCCTTGGAAACGAAATGATAGTCTAAATCCTTTGATTTTTTCATCTCAGTAATGACATCATCACCAAGTTTGAATTTTTTACCGTTCAATTCAGACGTCTTGTCCAAATTTACAACTGCTACCGGTAAGTCATTTAGCTTACCAGAGGGGTCCCACATCGACCCCAAGAAAATATAGTTGTAAATTGCTGGTACAATCGCCAATGCAATAATAACAATAATAAAAAATTTGTGTTTTAAAATGGCCTGCCATTCCTTTTTTAACATCATTTCCCCTTTCTTTATGGACACAACGTCCAAAAACTGTTACAATATGTATTATAAACTTTTTAGAAAAATTGACAATTATTATTCATTCGCTTTTGGACACATTTAAATTTTTGTCTAATTGAAGCACTCTCATTCTAAAAAGAACGGAGGCCCCTATTATGTCTAATGACACCAGAAAAGATCGAACAAAACTTCAATTACGAGATGCCATGATTCAACTTTTAGGAGAAAAATCTTTTGATCAAATTTCAACCACAGAACTTGTAAAACTAGCTAAAGTCAGCCGAAGTAGTTTTTATACTCATTATCAAGATAAATACGATATGATTGAAGCTTATCAACGTCGACTCTTTGAAACAATCCAATATGTTTTTGAAAAAAACAATGGTGACCTTCATGCAACCATGCTAGAAACCTTTGAATTTTTAAAAGGGAATCAAATCTATGCTGCCCTACTTTCAGAAAATAGTAGTAAAGAAATCCATCAATTTATGCTCCAAAAGCTCAAAGAACTTATCCAAAGCTCTTTTTTCCCACAATCTAAACATCTAAAATTAGGGAAATTAGGAGAAATTTATGCAACAACTTACTATGCCAATGCCATTTTTGGCACAACTCAATCTTGGATTCGTCGCAAGCAAAAAGAAACCCCAACTCAAATAGCAGATTTACTTATAGAACTCATTAATTAACAAAACGCCTCTCTTTAAGAGAAGCGTTTTTTAATATTAATAATCAAAAATAAATAGCACACTAACAGTTGTCAATTTTATCTTGGTGTTGAACTCCCAAAATAATATTATTTAATTGTTCAACAAGCTTATCCTCATCAGATATTTCTTGTTTTGTAGCTAATTTTAAAGCCTTACCTGATCTAAAAACGGGGATATTTTGTTCACCTACTAAAATTTTTTCGCGCGAATGTACATCATGACTAATTCTGGCTGCATGTTTGCGAACTTCAAAAGTACCAAAATTTGAAATATGTACGGTTGCCCCTTCCGAAATATAGTAAGTAATCGCCTCAACAAAAGCATTAATTGCTTTAGCTGCATTCACCTTTGAAAGTTCCGTACGATCTGCTACATAATCAATTAACTCCTGTTTTGACGCCATTTATTAATTCCTCCTTATTATTTTTGTCCTTTATGTTCTTTTACTAATGATAAGGAAGATTAAGCCTTAAAAATAATCTACCTCCTAAAGTAAGGGTATGTTTTTCATTTTGCTATTAATCCTGTAAAGTTTCATAAAAAATCCCAGCTTACGCTAAGATTTTCTGGTTATTTTACAACCATCACATTGCATGGAGCGTGATTTACAACATAAGTTGTTGTTGAACCCACTAACATCCGGTCTAAAAGTCCTTTACCGTTCGAGCCAACCACAATCAAATCTAGTTCAAATTCTTTTGCAAAATTAACGATTTCTTTTTTAGGATTACCTGTAAAAGCATGAACTTCAAACTCAACTTCTTTATTAATTAGTTGCTCTACCTCAGCAATGATTTCTTTAGACTCTGTTTCTAAATCATCTAAATTAATTGCCAGAGCATAGGGAGTTCCCCGAAGTCTTGTCTCATCTTTTACATGTAAAACAAATAATGAAGTTTTGTTTCTTTTAGCAATGGCAACTGCTTCATGAATAGCCTCTTTAGACTGGTCAGAACCATCAACTGCGACTAAAATCTTTTTATATTCATCTCTCATTGTAAACGCCTCCTTTACTATATTTTATGATAAAAGAATAAAGAAGTCCAACTAAACACTCAATATATTTTTAGATGTCATTCTGCCTCTTAAAATCTCATTTTTTATTAATAATTAAGGCTAAAAATATTTATTTTGAAAATCTAAATCACTTTTTTTGATATTTTGATTTCTTTATGCTACAATTTGATTGGAATTTCGTTATGAACCTAATGGTTCCCTTTCGTCAACATATAAAGAAAGGAGAATGTACTATGACATTCACTAACAAAAATAAATTTTTCCAATATACAGTCACTCTAGATACTTCTCATAATATCTTTAGAGCATCGCTTGCAAATGATTCAAGCATCTATGGTGCCGGAGATACAATTGAAGAAGCTGTACAAAACTTAGAACAATTAGTTTAAGGAGAAAAAAATGGGCGAGTATCCCAAGCACTAGAGCATCTACTTGATTTCGAGGGTAGGTGCTTTTGTTATGCCCTCAAAACTATAAATAAAAAAGCTGCCCTTAAGCAACTTTTAATATTTCTATCTATAAAGATGATGATTAATCCACTTCTACTTCTTGAGCCTCTTTTTTGTCGTTTTTCCAAATAGAGAAAAATTTTCCATATAAAGAGGTCACTAAATAAAAGGTGATGGTCAATAACATTGGCAAAGAACTAGCAGAATAGCCAGCCACTAATGCTGTTGCCCATAAGACAATCATGACCGCATCAGATAAGAGCCATAATGAATAGCTATCACCATAACCTTTTACTACTAAAATAGAGGCAGCAGCTCCAATGATAAGAGTTAGTGCATCCCATAAAGGATTCGTATCTCCTAATTTTGTATAAATAAGTGTAATTGGCCACCAAAGGATTAGCATACTGATTATTGTCAGCACCCAGCCTCTAAGTTTCATAAACTTGACGCCATTTTCAATCCGGTGCCCCCAAGTCTTCCAAGTAAAAATTAATGGAAGGTCAATCAGTAATACAAAAACAATCTGGTCTAAAACTGAGGCATAGTGTCCTGCGGTCCAGTTGATGTAAATGTACCCAAAAGCACTTATCAATCCTAATAAACCATTAATCGGCTTCCCAATCATCATGTAGACCGTACATGCTGAACCCATTAATGTAGCAATCAGCGTGATAACTGACAGCGTGGTAATCGTTGACGTTAAAAAGAAGGCCAACTGTACTCCTATAATAAACGCAAGCATAATGCTTCCGGCTGTATTAATTGATTTTAGCTCATCTTTGAGCCATATGAGATAATTTTTCATTCTCATCCCCAATCTAAGAACGTAAAAAAACGTCCACTAAAAATTATATCACGAATGAAAAATTGTACGACCCTTCCAAATATCTTTTTTTAATTTTATTCTTCTATCAGTAAATTTTACTTTTCAGAAATTTCATCAGTAAAAAAATATTTATTTTTTAATGTATTAAATAGCACAACAGCAAAAGATTTCGTTTCTTTTGGATTACAAAATATTTCTTGATTTACTTTTTATTAACATTTATGCTATTATAGTCCTGAAAGGAAGATTTTATGAATCAAACAAGCACTCTATTTTCATTTGGTATTGTCGGAACACTGATACTTTTAGTATGGTATGTACTAATCATTGTCCAAGCTTTCTTAGGCTATGGAACGGCTTACCGGAAAGCAAAAACTAATGGAGATAACGGTCTCTCACTTTTTGGCTGGCTAATTGTTTATTGCAGTCTTGCCTCCCTCGTCCCTTATTTAGGGATACATCTTTGGAAAAAGAATAAAAACATTGACAAAAAATAGGAGATTTATTTTTTACTTTAAAAATTTTTAAGTAGAAAAATAAAATCAAAAAAAAGAGTTGATTATCCATCAACTCTTTTTTTTGATTTATCCCATCTATAATAATGAATCATCTTGATGAGTCCAACAACAACAAATTCAATTCCGAGCAATAACCACAATGTTACGGCGCCCCAAAGTGGAGAGAAAACTAGGGTAAAACCAGCAATAATACTGATAATACTCAAAATAATTCCCCAGAATTTACTATTAAAATCTCTCAAAACAGTAAGAGTGACGATTCCATCAATAATCCAACTCACTCCCACAAATATTCCGATAAGAACAAATAGGGATTCTGCTGCTGCATTTAAATCAGAAAAGACGAAAATTCCTGCAAAAAGATAAATGAAGCCTAGTAATAAATGAGAAATTCTCCAAAAACTGCCTTTATTATCGCTTTTTCTAATAAGATTCGCTCCAATATAAATGACACCCATTATCACAAGGGCAACACCCACCAGTGCAGCCACAATTGCTGCTGTCTTTGTAGGTAGAAAAAGAATTAATAAGCCAATAATAATTGAAACGATTCCACTAAAACCAACTCCACGACGAAGTTTTTCAAAATCAGTTAACATAAGTTTACCTCCTAAAGTATTCTAATGATTCTCATTTAATTATAACATAATGAATAGATTTCCTTTGCTGCGTTGATTAAAAAATTACAATCAATTTCTTGAATCCACTCCTTCTGTCAATACTGTTACTTTTTATAAAATAAAATATGATTTATATCTAATCAAATATTTAGAAATTTAAAAAGAGGAGTAGTTAAACTCCTCTGCTTCTTTTAATTTATCAACTAAAATTACTTATCTTTTTTATTAGTCACTTTTATTCCTTTGCGTTCAGGACTTTTCCAAGTTCCAGAGTCTAAACCAAGTATCGTTTTTACTGCTGGAATAAAAGTTGTCACAATTGTTAAAGCATTCATCATCCAATAGAAAAGCATGTATAGCGGAGCAAAAAGTAAATATTTAACCTTTCGGCCACGATCATCAACGATTAAAGAAGCAATTAATTGAAAAGTTCCAGAAATCATTTCAAAACAAACAAAAAGAAAAGCCATTGTCAGCATGTGATATATTCGTTCTAGATTTCCACCCAAAGCAAAATAAACCATAGAGTAGATAAATAGTGCTGATGAAATCCAAAAAAATAAGGACCAAATAATACTTAAAGTTTGGTCAATAAACATAATAGTCCTTCCGATATTGTCAAAAGGATGCAAGAAAACTTTTCTAAAATTTGTCAACCATACTTCTATCCCACCCTTAGCCCAACGTTTTCTTTGGCGATATAGCATTTTTAAGGATTCAGGAACTTCCATGAAAAACATAATTTGAGGAGCAAAAAGTGATAACCAACCATCCATTTGATGATCCCAAGCAATACTAATATCTTCGGTTGCTCGGTCTTGTCTAAATAAACCAACATCAACCAGAGCATCTTTACGATACATCGTATTTGCCCCACTATAGGCATAAATACTTCCCAAGACACCAAGTTGAGTGCGCTTAATAATTCCTACAATACTGGAGAACTCAACTGTCTGTGATTTCGCTATTAACTTGGCCCGATTTTGAACATCCATATTAGCCGTTACAGCTGAAATATTGGTAGAGTCTGGGCGAATAAAATAATTGATATAACGATTGAGAGAATCAGGTTCTGGAACCGTATCAGCGTCATTACTCAGAATCAATTTTCCTTTTGCAAAGGCCAATCCAATATTAAAAGCATGTGCTTTTCCTTTATTTTTTTCAATACGAACCACTCGTAATTTTGCATATTTTTCCTGTAAGTTTTTTAAAATTTCTGGCGTACGATCTGTTGACCCGTCGTCAGTAACCAAAACTTCATAGTTTTCATAATTAATTTCGTCATTAAATAATTGATTGTATCTTCAATGACAACTTCTTCATTATGGGCTGGGACCATAATCGTGACAAAAGGCTCAACTTCTACTGGAATTTCATCCCATGATTTTTGCTTATATTTAAACAAAAAACTATAACACAAAACACCAATGAACCAAGCAAAACCACCCAAGATAGGATAGGTGACCAATATTAAAAACATTATTGTCAAAATAAGATCAACAATACCATTACCTGTTTGAAAAAAGCTAATCATTCTTTTCTCCTTCCTGATAAAGTTTTTTGACAAAATCTGTTTCTAAATTCTGCTCCTCTTTGACTGAATAAAAACAAACCTTATGCCGAAATTCTTCCGAACCAAAGCGCTCATCATAAGCTTTATTTAATAATTCACGCCGTTTATTTAGTCGTTCATCATCATATTGTTTTTCCTTTTGCAAAAAGTGTTTAAAACGATAGTTATTCCAAAAGGTCAAAAGAATATATAAAATTGTCAGAAAAACAAAAGATACGGAAAGAAAAATAAGCAGAAAAAGCAATGTCGTTTTTTCTTCCAAATAAACGACAATATGATTGTACTGCGCTCGATTAGGAAAGACAAATGGAAAAAGAATCCACAAAAATGGAATAAGCACTCCAAACCAACTCAGAATAGCCACCAATGTTTGAAATATTTTACTCCCATAATTCCCTTTTTCAAAATACGGGTCATAAACTAAAGATTTTTTCGCCTCTTCACGGCTCAAGTTTTGTTTCATTTCCGACCTTTCTGAACTTTTCAATCTTTTGTAGTCAATACAATACATTTTCTTTAATTATCTCATTTTTTGTTCACAAAATCCATTTTATGAGTCTATTTTTTATTACAAAAAAACAGTCAGACACTCTATCAAACTGCTTTATATTTATTATTTATAATGATAACAGTCGATTCTCCTTTTTTATCAACTTTTGCTTTATGCTATAATTTACAGATAAGAACGATCTACCTAAAAAGGTTAAAGGAGTATTATGATAAAAATTTTAAAAATGACTCAAGACGGCTTTGACCATTATATGTTGTCCGCTATTAAAAATTATGCTAATGAGAAAGTAAATAATGGAACATGGGAGTCTAAAGATGCCCTTTCAAATTCAAAGAAACAGTATGCACTCCTGCTTCCCGACGGGCTTCAAACTGCTAATCATTATTTTTACTCAATTTTTAATAAAGAAGAAAAAATCGGATATATCTGGCTGGCCAAAGATGATGAAAATAAGCAGAGCGCATTCATCTATGATTTTGAAATTTATGAAGAATTTCAAAATCTAGGATTTGGCTCAAAAACCCTTGATTTAGTTGCCGATAAAGCAAAAGAACTTGGATTCTCTTTTTTGGGACTCCACGTTTTTGGAAGTAATTCTAGAGCTTTGCATGTCTATAAAAAAATGGGATTCCAAATTACCGATATCAATATGCGAAAAGAACTATGAATATCCACTCCATTTTTGGTTGCCATTTGTTAACGCTGTCTCCTCTCCCTAGTGCTATAATAAAAATGGCCAAAAAAAAAAACCATTTTATTGACTATATTTGCAATTTATTTACACATTATCTTTTCAGAACCAAAATCTGGCCCATTTTGGAACAGACTTCTACTATTTTGTTGTCTAGTAGGAGCTTTTTTGTTTTGGGCAACTTGTTTTCTTCGTAATTTCTGTCAGTGGCTGATGATTAAATGTTTTACTTTTCATTGCTCTAATCAGCTTCTCATAGGCAAATCAAATAAAGTCTGATATAATACTCAATAGCAAACATCGGAGGTAGATAGAATGCAAAACTTAGATTTAATCGAAAATGAAATCAAAACAGTAATTGATACTTGTGACAAGTTAATCCATCAAGAAAAATTTGATGAATTGGTTAACTTTTATACTGAAGATGCCGTTTTAGTTATTAAACCTGGCATGCTCGCGAATGGACGAGAACAAATTAAATCAGCTTTTATAAAAATTGCATCTTACTTTGATAATTCTATTAAACCTCTTGAAGGAAAAATGGTTTATCTTCTTGCTGGTGATACCGTTCTTGTTTTGGCTCAAACTTTTATTGAAGCAAACCAATCAGCAACTGCTCAGTCTGAATTTTCAATGGAGAGAAGAGCAACTTATGTTTTTCGCAACATAGATGGAAAATGGTTATGTGCAATTGATAATTCTTATGGGACAACTCTTATTGACGAAAAATAAAATAGAAAGCTATACTTACAACTTCATTGAGGTTGTTTTTTACTTTAATTATTATTTATTTTATCTGTTTATTCTTCCTTTTTCATCCCTAGGCATTTTTTTACATCTTACTTCAATTTTAAATATAATCAGAAAACAAAAAAACCGCTCAACAGAGCGGTTTTCATGGTGTATCTTAACGACGACGTTCAGCGATACGAGCTTTTTTACCTGTGAGTGCACGGAGGTAGTAAAGTTTCGCACGACGTACTTTACCGTGACGGATAACTTCGATTTTTTCAACACGTGGAGTGTGAACTGGGAAGATACGTTCTACACCAACACCGTTTGAGATTTTACGAACAGTGTAAGTTTCGTTAATTCCTGAGTTTTTACGAGCGATAACAACGCCTTCAAAAATCTGGATACGTTCGCGAGTTCCTTCGACAACTTTTGCGTGAACACGTACAGTGTCACCAGGACGGAAGTCAGGGATATCAGTGCGAAGTTGTGCAGCGTTGATAGATTCGATAAGGTTCATTTTTTTCTCCTCTTGCCCATCATAAGCAGCTTTTAGCAAATTAAGCTCAGCGGATGAACAGTTTTATTAGTATGCAAAAACATACTAAATAAGTATAACAGATTATCAGAAGTTTGACAAGTGCTTATTTTTAGCTCATAACTCTTTATCTTAATGCTGTCAGTAACCAATCTTTTCAATATCAACTTCTGACTGATTAATCATGTCCACAACTTTATGGATAAGGTACATTCTCTCATCAAGAGCATGAATTTGTTCTGCACAATTCTGAAGTTCTCCACTGAGTTGTTCGGGAATTTGTCCGTCATATTTATAACGGACTTTATGTTCTAGAGTGGCCCAAAAATCCATTGCGGAAGTTCTTAACTGGATTTCAACTCGACAAGTTTCTTCACCAAAAAGGTGGCCCAAAGGGACTTCAACAATCATATGATAAGACCGATACCCTGTCTTTTTTACATTTCTTAAATAATCTTTTTCACTGACAACCGTATAGGCTTCTTGGCTTTTAATAATCTCGACAATCTCATAGATATTTTTTGCATAAGAACAGATAATCCTAATCCCTGCAATATCTGATAGGTGCTCATCAGCAGCTTCTGCTGTGACTGGCAAGCCTTTCTTTTTAAGTTTTCCTGCAATACTCTCTGGAGATTTCAAACGATGTTTAATATGCTCAATAGGATTGATTGCTTCAAAGTTATTATAATAGGTGTTTAAATTGGAAAGCTGAGTTCTGACAACATCCAATGCACATTCATATCTGACAAGTTTCTTTTTTAATTTTTCAAACTCTTCTGGCTCGAATCTTGTTTTTAAATAATCTTTTTCCATTTTACTTTAATTCCTATCTA
>NZ_BCVK01000079.1 GCF_001591705.1 Lactococcus cremoris subsp. cremoris NBRC 100676
AATTCGGGTATATATTATATATTTTAGAAAAAAAGGTTACTGGGTGAAAGGAGTTCATCATAGAGAGGTGGAAGAAGATTAATGTTTAAAAATCGAAAATATAATGACATCATCGCATTTCATAAAAATTTGATGTTAAAAGAAAATGGTCAAGTGTACGCTATGTTTGAAGTTCCGGCAATGAATTTATCTCGTACAGATGAACAAGCAAAGGAAACAGCGAAAGCAATTCAACATAGTGCTTTTCTTGAACTCATTCCATATCACAATGGGGAAATCCTAACTTTGCCTATGAATCTTGATGTGTTCTCTCGTTATCAAGTCTTATCGGATGATTTGGCAGATGATACAAGAGAAGTAGCAGAATATATGTTTGATGGTACGTTAGATTTATTTGCTGAAGAAATGGGCGCACCTTATGAATATCGCTATTTTATGGTTATTCCATTAAAAAATAACTTTATTTCTACAAACCTTATTAAGACCATTAAAACAACGTTTGAACAATTAAAAGCGCAAGCAATGGGCTATTTGAAAGAAAAACAATTTTTTGAGGATTGGTATGAAGAGTATGAGGGGCTTAATGATACGCTATCCTCTACTCTGTCAACGTTGGATGCAAAACCAACAAATGGTGAGCAAACAAAGTTTATTAATCGTTATCAATACTTACGTGGCTTATATTATAATCGTGAACATGAGGTCAACATGTTGGAAAACTCTATTTCTAATCTTGAAGAAGTTCGTAAGAAATACTTTGTGGATGGTACAAGCCGTTTAGGTAACGATTATGGAGAAAGTGTTGTAAAAGTTCTTCCGATTGCTTATTTGCCAAATAATGTAAGTTACTTTCATTTGGTAGAGTATATTCAAACGATGCCTTTTCCAGTTGAAGTTAATACGAAGTATTATTTTAATAAACGAAAAGGTTGGAACTCTATTAAGAAAAAGGCTGAACGTGCTTTAGGAAGACTAAAACAAACACAGATTGAAGCTTACGAAAAGGATTCAATTCAAAATGATAATATTGGAGCTTCAGTTGAAGTCTTAGGAGATGTTATTCAAAGGGATAATGCAAATGAGGTTTTTCTTTCTTATCTCATGACCCTTATTATTACTGGTGAATCAGTAGAAGAGGTTGAATGGAAACAAAACCATTTGATGGAGAAAATGAAGGCTTATAATGTTGAGCTATCTTCAGCAATGGGTGACCAGCCCTATTTACTTGATAAACTTACTTTTGCTAGTGATTTACTGGCAACGGATAAAAACTGGATACAGCCAATGTCAATTGAGAGTTTCTGTGAGAACCTCTTTTTTGTTACCGAAAAAGTTGGGTTTGACTACGGTTTCTATCTAGGTCGTGTTGATGGTTCAAGTCGAAATTATGGTGGAGATTTTAAGCAAGCACTTGCTGATTCTAATAACCTTGTTTTTGTCAATCCATTTGCTGTTAATAAAGACATCTTGGGAAAAGTAACCAATAATCCAGCGACTGATGTTACAGGTGAAACTGGGGCGGGTAAAAGTTTCTTGGCTAAACTGTTGTTCTTGTATATGACTTTAATGAAATCTAAAAATTTATATATTGACCCTAAAGCAGAGATGCGAAATCAATATTTAAAGGTCATGGAAGAATACAAAAATGCACCTATTCCTGATGATGATGCAAGCGAAAAGGAAATTTGGTCTTATAATTTCAAACAAGCGATTGTAAGATATATTTAGAAAATTAATTTCATTACTTTTGATGCGGAAAATGAAAAAAATCACGGGGTGCTTGACCCTATTGTATTTTTAACTGGTCAAGAAGCAGTTGATTTAAGTAAAACACTTGTTAAACAAGTTATCCCTGAAAAATATCGAAATATCGATTTTGACACGGAATTTCCAAATGCGGTTGAAATGTTCCTTGAAAAACGTAAACGTGGTGAATTGGTTGGTTTACTTTCCGTTTTTGAATATCTAAAAGACAATGAAGTTGAAGGAATTTCTAAGGTGGCTAAATATTTAATTGGTAATAGTCACCGCTCTGTTCTCTCACTTATCTTTTCAAATGGTCAAAATAAAGCGATCTCTATGGAAAGTCGCATTACTATTTTAGAAGTTCAAGGGCTTTCACTTCCACAAGCTGGAGATAAACCTGAGCAATTCACAGATTCTCAAATTAATTCCTTAGCGATTATGTATGCTTTAGGACATTTTTGTACATGGTTTGGTCGTAGAGATAAATCAGAAAATACATCTACGTTATTTGATGAAGCGTGGTTTTTGGAATCTACACCAAGAGGGGCGCATATTTTGAAAGAAAAACGGAGAACTGGTCGCTCTTATAATGATTTTACATTCCAAGTTTCACAATCGGTTAAAGATAAGAGTGAGCTTGAAGGGTTGAAAGATAGCACTAGTTTTGGTCAAACCTTTGCCTTTCTTGAACCAAATGAAGTTGATGAAGAATTAGCTTATCTTAAAATTCCGAAGACAGATGAATCAAGAAAAATGATGAATACAATGACAAGAGCGCAATGTGTTTATAAAGATTGTTTTGGTCGAAAATCAAGAATGACAGTAGATGGAGTTTTTCCTGAAATTGCAAAACTTTTTGAAACACAAGAAGGTAAAAATGCTTCGACTAGAAAGGTAGCGTAAATGAAAAAAAGAACAGTCCTTATTTTAGTGGCGCTGTTTTTCTGTTTTATTCTCCTTTCCAAAGTCGGGGCTGATACATCAAGTGGTTCAATACCTGGTATAGATTTACCAGACCAAAATACACTAGATGATTTAAATAACTCTGCGGATGATGCACAAAATGCGGTTGATGATATAAAGGATGCTTCAGATGATGCAATAAATAAAGAGTTAGGTGATGATTCAACAAATTATGAATTAGGTGATGATAAAACACCACTCTATGTTTATACATCTTATCTTGATACTGACAATAAGATTAAAGTTACTGTTAATATGGGGGTGCAAGGTGTATTCTACATTGCAAAACAAGAATATAGTTTTACAAAGTGGATAGATAACATGTTTTCTAAAATCAATGTTGTTAAAGACTATGGAAAAGTTGTTCTTGCATCAGGAAAAACAGTTTATGATTCCTTGCTCAGCCCGTCTAACCCTTCTTTTTGGTTGATTGCAACATTTATACTGTATAGCCTGCTTCGAGCATTCTTAAAAGGGCATCTTGCTAAAACAGTAATAGTGATTTTTGGTTTACTGATATTGAATAGTTCATTTTTCAATTTGGGCGGAAAAGTTATTGATACAGTTCAGACTAAATCGGCAGATATTAATACTTCAGTGATTGAAAAAATTAAAATTGGTGGGGTATCTAACGGTAAGCCTGATTTACTTCAAACAATGGTTATTACACCATTTGAAAGAATGAATTTCGATAATGATAAGCAATATGGTACTAAAAGTGAAAATGTTAATAAATTAATTAATTCAGGCGGAGATGCTGGTAAAGTAGCGGACATAAGGAAAGCCGAAAAAGTAAGTCATTTACGCTTTAATGAAATTGGAGATAAGTTTTCTGTTGCTCTTGGGGCAGTTATCAATAATTTTGTTTTAGGATGTGGTGTTTTACTCTTCAAGTTAGGAGCACTTATTGCGGGTATTGCATTTCTTGTTTTCTTACTTGTAGCACCTATTGTAGCCTTTTTAGTTTTCCTCTCAGTTTTTGAGCAAGCGGGTAAAAACTTAGTTGTCAAAACAGGGGTAACCCTTATTTTGTCTGTACTTTTAGGGTATGCGACAACTTTATTTTTAAGTTTGAATAATTTCTTAGATACTATCTTTGGTGGTGCTGGTGCAAATTATTTGTTTATGTCAATCGCAAAAGTGATTGTATATGTTATCTTGTTTAAATTTAGAGGTTTCTTCTTCTCTGTTTTAGGTAATGCATCAAGTGCGATTACAAACAATCGAGCATTTAATGCAATGGACACAGCATTTTCAAGAGCTAAACAACGGACATTACAGCCAATATTGGCTGATGGAACAGCGGGAATCATTGCTGGTAAAACTTTTGCAAAAGATATTAATTATAAAGTTGGAACGGGTGCGATTAATCGTCGTCGTTCAGAAAATCGATTTAAAAAGTATGGTGAAAGTATGAAGAATATTCTTGACCCTAATTCCGATGAGAAAAAACGTAATAAGGCAACTAAACAAAAAGAGCGCTTTGAGAAACGTTTTGAGAAACAAAATAAAAAAGCGGAGAAAAAACAACAAAATACTCAAACTTCAGAAACTAAAAAGAAACGAGCAAGTGACAAAGTTGCTCCTTATTCTGATATGAATAAAGCACAACCTAAGACAGAAACAGGTAAAAATCTTAAATATTTGAAACAAAAATCGGAGCAAAAAGTTGAACATGATAAAAAACTTGAACAATTACGCCCAGAAACTGAGCGAATGGTGAAAAATACGCAACAAAATTATGAGAAAAAACATCAATCAGCAGAAAGCAGAAATCAAGCAATTGTTAAAGGTGTAAAAGCGAATCAAGAACAAAAAGCAAGTGCGCAAAGAATGGCACAACGCTTTGAAAAAAATAAACAGCGTTTTAGTCCAAATAGTAATAAGCCTACAAAAACGAGTGTGAAACAGTCTGTTAAGTCAGAAGATATTAAACGAGAAAATACTCAAATCAATCGTCCTACTAAGATTAAAAATGAGTTGTAACAAAAGGGGGAGTTGTGATTAAAAAGAAACTGAAGCGAAAAATTGCTTTATCTTTTGTTCCTCTTTTATTGCCTTTTGTTTTCCTTTTAACTTTTGTATTTGTCCTTTTTAATGTTGTTACTGCGGATGATTCCTCTAATAATAATGTTAATGTGAACACTACACAGCAACAAGTCGCAAAAACGATTTGGGATAGAGCACTAAAAGAGGGCGGAACTAAAGAAGGAGCTGCTGCTTTAATTGGTAATAACCAACATGAAAGCGATGGATTGATTCCAAGCGCTATTCAAAGTCAAGCGTCCTATGATGAATCAAAAGCTATGAATGGTAGTATCGGTGGCTATGGCTTTGGTTTAACACAATGGGATAGTGGTAGGCGAGTTAGTTTGCTTAAGTACGCTAAAAGTCAAAAAAAATCTTGGACAGATACTAATATTCAAGTTGAATTTATGTTTGAACATGATGATTCTGATTCTACGTTGATAAAAAAATTAGTTAAAGAAACTAATATTAATCAAGCCACAGAAGATATTATGCGTAAATGGGAACGTGCGGGGGCAGTTGATAGCCTTTCTCAGCGTCAAGAATATGCTCAATATTGGTACACATTCTTTACTACTGGTGGTGATAATGGAACTGGTGGCGGTTCAGGTGGCTCAGGAATTACTCCAGGTATTCCGTCGGGTTGGACTTTGGATAAACCAATTAATACTAGCGGTTATATTGCATCAAGTTATGAGTACAAACAATGTACGTGGTTCACGTGGAATCGAGCTAAGGATTTCGGTATTACTTTTGGAATGTATATGGGTAATGGTGCTGATTGGCAAAAACAAGCTGGTTATAGTGTAACCACTACTCCTGTTCTTCATAGTGCGGTTAGCTTTAGTGGTGGTCAAACTGTAGGTGGTCAATGGAACGCAGACCCAGTTTACGGTCACGTGGCTTTTGTGGAAGAAATACATTCAGACGGTTCAGTTTTGATTTCACAATCAGGAACTGGTTTTAGTACGGTTTATACTTTCCAAGTTTTAACAAAAGCACAGGCTAGTCAATTACATTACGTGATAGGAAAATAAAAAATAGTCGATTAACGTTCGGTATTAACCTAGTTTTCACGTTGAAAATTCCAGGGCTTTTAAAGTTATTTCCGAACAATGAAGAGGAGAGGATATGAGCAAACTTGAAGAGGTTAGAGCAAGTGGCAAAATGTCAGAAAGAATATTAGAAAATAATTTCAGAATTTTTGACCACAGACTGCGAGAAATGGAGGGAGAACTAAAACTCTGTCCTTATGCGACTTTATCTGAAGTTATAGCTTGGGCTGAACAATTAAAAATAACAATTGGGAAAATTAAACTAATACAAGAAAGCAGCATAGTAAAATCTAAAAAAAAATGGGAAAGCTTAGAAGAAAAAATGTTGGCATATTTGCAGATAGATAAAGCATTTATTCATGTATTTTCTGACCATATTATTTTCCTCGTTCAATTAGAACAACGCTATCATCAAAGATTAGACATTTTTGCAAACAATTTAGATAATAGCGTTCGCTATCTAAAAAAATATGCGGATGATTTGGAAAAGCAAGGATTTTCAATAAGTGGCATACTTGCGGAAAGTAAAAATTTAAGTGATATGAACTGGTTGAGTATCTTAAATTATTAATTAGAAAATATGAGGATAGAAAAATGGAAACACCAAAAATTTATGTTGTAAATTTAAATAGTTACAATAATATGAAAACTCGAGGGCGCTGGTATGATTTACCAGTTGATTTCAGACAAATTCAACGTGATTTATTGCTTGATGAAGAACATGGTGAGGAATTTGCTATACATGATTTTGAAAATTTTTACGGATATAAAGTAGGTGAGTATTCATCAATCAAAGAACTTAATGAGTATGCTGAAAAATTAGAAGAAATTTCTGATTTAGACCACATAAAAGAGTTTCTTGAAGTTTATAGTATTGATGATATTATAGACAATAGAGATGATTTGGACTTCGTTGAAGCTGGTGATGCTGAAGATTTGGCGCAAGAATTAATTGAACAAATGGGCGGTGTAGAAACTTTAAGTGTAGAAACACTACAAAGATATTTTAACTTTGGTTCTTATGGTCGAGATTTAGCGATAAATGATTATGCAAAAACAAGTCACGGATATGTTAGAAATATTTAGTAGTTAAGAAAAAGAGCAGGGAAAACCTTGCTCTATTTTTTTTTGCGTTGGGAGGTAAGAATGAGTGAAAAAAAATATGGAACTAAACAAGAAATAGCAGAAATGTTTGGTGTAAAAAAGGGAACTTTAGATAATGATTTGACAAAAATGAGGCGAAATCCAAAATTTTCAGAGTATGTGATCAGAAAAAGTTATAAAGTTACTCTAGTGAGTGTTGTAGGTTATGAAGAATTTATAAAATACTGCGGACGACTGCAAGAAATCGTTTAAAAAATGTTAGAATAGTAATGTTCAAGTCTTCTAACATTTAATGAAAGGATAATTTAGAAGATGAAAATATCAGAAGATGGAATAAAAGTTTTAGACCCGTTTTCTACTGAAGCGAAGAATGGAAATCAAGTATGGCATTTAAAATATTGGAATGAACCAACTCAAGAGTGGTTAATTGTGACAAAGACTATTTCAAAAGGAAAACATACTAAAAAATGTCCAGCAGAAGTTTATAATTATTTAGAGAAACGTGTAAGAGAAAAAATTTATAAATATTCTGAATTTAAAATTAATGTGAGTGTATCTGAAGCATTTAAAGAGTGGTTGTCTAAAAGAAAGCTAGAAGTAGAATCTGGTTTAATATCTGAAGGAACATATGAGGGAGATGTAATCTATACTAAAAATTTTTTATCAGAATTTGGACATTGGAATTTGAAATCAATAAAAACTATTCATCTAAAAACCCGAATTGCTAGTTGATTATTTAGGCATGACTTGATACGCGATAGAATATCTTAAAGTCTCTGGTTCCAGTGATTTAGCTGATTTTAACAATAAAGAATACGCTAAAAGTATCATCTCTAATTTCAATTGAAAACCTTGAGGGGAACGACTTTTACAACGCTCAGCTCCTAGATTTGTCAAAAAAGAGAAAACTCGCTCAATCACTTTTCTACGTTTTGAAAAATTAGGGAAAAGGATTTTCTTTTGCTTCATGTTCTTCCTGACAGGTGTCATTAGATCAATTCCTTTTAATTCCAGCCTATCATGCAGTGACTGACCTAGATATCCCATATCTCCAAGGACTGTTGGTGTCCCAAATTGACTCAACACTTCCTCTGTCATTGAACTATCAGCCATTGAAGCAGGAGTAATTGTGTAGTCTATGACATAGCCTGATTCACTGACTAAAGCATGACATTTACATCCATAGAAGTACTGTCCCTTTGTAGCATTGTAGCCAACATTTGCATAATCTCCAAGACCTTTGCTTCTGAAATTACGAATAGGCTGACACAAAGGAATGGGGAAGCTGTCAATAATGGATACACTAATTCCTTCAACCTCTTTAAAGACGAGTGCTTGGCGAATGACTTGGATACTCGGTAAGAGGGCATTACAACGGCGGACAAAGCGATAATATTCTAGGAAATTAGGAAATAAACTTTGAGCAAGTTGGTGCTTAGCTTTAAGCGTTTCACTAAAATGCAGTACGCCCCAGAGGTAACAAGCGATAACTAAGCAATCTGATGTTGCGAGATGGACGTTCTTTCGGTTTTGAACCTCAAGGGAAACCCTCGTTTGATAAAGCGTCTCAATGGTTGTCAGTAAATAAACAAAAACTTTTGGAAGTGTGCTATTATAAGTCATATAAGTCGTGCGCTTTCTAATGCTTAGTGGTTTAAGATTAGGATAGCACGACTTATTTATTTTCCAATGAACTTAACTAGCAATTCGGGTATTCTGGTATATTTTTTAAACCTTCCTCATTCCATTTTTCTGGTTCTAAGGCAAATATAGAACTAAGCATAATGAAACGTGAAATGTTGTTCATTTTAGCTACTTCCATGACTTTTACGGCCCCGTAAGCGTCAGTTTGAAGTAAATCTTTACCGCGAGAACCCGCAGTAAAATAAATAACATCTACTGTGCCAATAATCCGAGCTAAATCATTAACATCTTTGTGAAGGTCTAGCATAACAGATTTAACCTGACTGTTTTCTGATACCTTTTCTGGGTGTCTAGAACCTGCTATGATTTGATGACCATCAATTACTAAATTTTCAATCAAACTTGTAGCCACTCTACCTGTGGCACCTACTATAAATATTTTCATAACACTCTTTCTGTAATTTTTAAAAGTTAATACAATAAACTGGAGTTAATGTGATATTC
>NZ_BCVK01000080.1 GCF_001591705.1 Lactococcus cremoris subsp. cremoris NBRC 100676
TTAAAGATTTCACTGACTACTCTGTCAGTAAGTTCTGAAAGAACCGACATATCTGTCAGTTCGACTTTTTTAGCCGCTTTAGTCAAAGCATCAAAAATTTTCTCACTGTTAAATTTCACTGAGCGTCCGTCACGCTTTATCACATTAATTTCTTCTAGTGTTACATCTTGATATTTTATTTCACTTTTCATATTAACCATCCTCTTCAATTACATCATCTATTTTATCAAATTCTCGGAAATGACACAATATATAGGTTAAATTATGTAAACACACACAATATCTTGTGTTTCTTGTTTTCATTCCCTTTTCTCAATTTTGCAAAGCAAAATATAATCTCTTTGTATTCAAAACGTAATTAGTGCGTCTTAAATCAGATTTTTTCTCTAAATTCTCACATTTTCTAGCCAATATAAAACATTAAACCCGAATTGCTAGTTGATTATATATCATGATATCACATTTAAGTTACAAAAGAAACCTATAGATTATTATTTCGTAACATTTATAGAATACAATTTTTTTCCTTGACTTTGATAATTTACAATTGTAAACTATATATAGATAGAAATTTCAAAGCATTCATTTAGGAGGAAAATATGTCAAATAAAACTCATTCGTCTAATCACGATGAAATGATGGCTGAGCATCATCATAATCATGAAATGATGGATATGGAGCACGAAAACCATGAGATGCACAATATGGATAATATGCATGAGATGCATGATATGGACAATATGGATATGATGAATCATGGAGGACACATGATGCATATGGGTGATATGAGTAAAAAGCTCAAAGTTGCTATCATTCTAATGATTCCCCTTCTACTCATTTCACCAATCGCTGGCTTTACTATCCTTAAATTCCCCGGAAGTGAAATTTTGCAACTCATCCTTGGTACAATTATCTTCTTATACTCTGGGACTCCTTTTTTTAGCGGAGCAAAAGGTGAATTAAAAAGCCGTAAGCCAGCCATGATGATGCTGATTACAATGGGAATTACCGTTGCCTATGCTTATTCTGTTTACGCCACAATCATGAGTCTTAACGGACATATGGGCATGAACTTCTGGTTTGAACTGGCAACTTTAATTGTCATTATGTTGATTGGTCACCTGATTGAGATGAAAGCAATCATGGGTGCTGGCGATGCATTGAAAGATTTAGCAAGCCTTGTTCCCAAAAAAGCTCACTTAAAAAGCGGGAAGGATGTGGAGCTTTCAGAACTAAAAGTTGGCGATTTACTTTTAGTGAAAGAAAATGAGAAAATACCTGCAGATGGCCTTATATTAAGTGAAGCGCTCGTTGATGAGTCAATGATTACTGGTGAAAGCCGAGCAGTCAATAAAAAAACAAATGACCTTGTTTATGGTGGTTCCCTCAATCAAAACCAACCATTTGAGATGAAAGTCACAACCCTTGGAAAAGATTCATTTCTCAATCAAGTGGCCGAATTAGTCAAGAAAGCCCAAGCTCAAAAATCTAATTTGGAAAATATGGCTGACAGAGTGGCTGGTTACCTTTTCTATGCTGCACTTATTGTCGGTATCTTCTCATTAATTTTTTGGACAATTAGCTCTAACTTTAGTTTTGCTCTACTTCTTGCGGTTTCTGTTTTTGTAATTGCATGTCCACACGCTTTAGGTCTTGCGGTTCCACTTGTTGTTTCTCGCCTAACCAGTATTTCTGCTAAAAATGGTTTATTAATTCAAAACAGAACTTCTCTAGAAAAAATAAATACAATTAAATATGCCTTAATGGATAAAACGGGAACATTAACTGACGGTAAGTTTATTGTTCGTAATGTTATTGATTTTACTGATGAAACAGACATTCTCCAAATCATGGCAGCACTTGAAGGAAGTTCCACTCACCCGATTGCTCAATCAATCGTTGCAGCTGCTAAACCTCTTGGAAATCTAAAAGTTGAAGCGGTTGAAAATATTCCAGGAGTTGGGATTAAAGGGCAAGTTAATCAAAACTTTTATCAAATTGTTAACTATAAATATCTTCGTGAAAATCAACTTTCTTATGATGAACAAAAGATTGCTCAATATTTAGATTTAGGTTTAACTGTATCTTTCCTAATCAATGAACAACAAGATGTTTTAGGATTTATTGCCTTAGGAGATTCTCCTAAAGCAGACGCGAAAGCCTTTATTAATGGTTTATTAGCCCAAGGAATTACCCCTGTTATGCTCACGGGTGATAATAAAGAAACTGCTAAAAAAATTGCTAGTGCACTAAATATTCCCGAATTTAGAGCGGAATTAAAACCTGAAGATAAAGCAGAAATTGTGAAAGAGTACCAAAAGAAAGCCGGCGTGCTTTTCATTGGTGATGGTGTCAATGATTCCCCAGCTCTTGCAACTGCTACGATTGGTTTTGCGATTGGAGCAGGAACTTCGGTTGCTATCAGTACCGCTGATGTCGTCCTAGTTAACTCCAATCCAAGTGACGTCTTGGATATGATTAATATCTCCAAACGCATGCTTAGAAAAATGAAACAAAACCTCTGGTTTGGAGCAGGCTATAACATTATTGCTATTCCTGTTGCAGCGGGTATTCTTTATCCATTTACAGGGATTTATATTGACCCTCTCATTGCAGCAGTCCTGATGTCAATCTCAACCGTGATTGTCTCAATCAACGCGATGGGATTGAGGTATGATAAAAAATAGAAGAGCACATGCTCTTCTATTTTTTTCATACTAATTATGAAACTTTTATCACTTAAATATACTTAAAGATTAAGTATGATATCACACAAATACTAATGATTGTAATGATATTTTTTAAATAACCCGAATTGCTAGTTAATTTCATTGGAAAATAAATAAGTCGTGCTATCCTAATCTTAAACCACTAAGCATTAGAAAGCGCACGACTTATATGACTTATAATAGCACACTTCCAAAAGTTTTTGTTTATTTACTGACAACCATTGAGACGCTTTATCAAACGAGGGTTCCCCTTGAGGTTCAAAACCGAAAGAACGTCCATCTCGCAACATCAGATTGCTTAGTTATCGCTTGTTACCTATGGGGCGTACTGCATTTTAGTGAAACGCTTAAAGCTAAGCACCAATTGGCTCAAAGTTTATTTCCTAATTTCCTAGAATATTCTCGCTTTGTCCGCCGTTGTAATGCCCTCTTACCGAGTTATCCAAGTCATTCGCCAAGCACTCGTCTTTAAAGAGGTTGAAGGAATTAGTGTATCCATTATTGACAGCTTCCCCATTCCTTTGTGTCAGCCTATTCGTAATTTCAGAAGCAAAGTTCTTGGAGATTATGCAAATGTTGGCTACAATGCTAAAAAGGGACAGTACTTCTATGGATGTAAATGTCATGCTTTAGTCAGTGAATCAGGCTATGTCATAGACTACACAATTACTCCTGCTTCAATGGCTGATAGTTCAATGACCGAGGAAGTGTTGAGTCAATTTGGGACACCAACAGTCCTTGGAGATATGGGATATCTAGGTCAGTCACTGCATGATAGGCTGGAATTAAAAGGAATTGATCTAATGACACCTGTCAGGAAGAACATGAAGCAAAAGAAAATCCTTTTCCCTAATTTTTCAAAACGTAGAAAAGTGATTGAGCGAGTTTTCTCTTTTTTGACAAATCTAGGAGCTGAGCGTTGTAAAAGTCGTTCGCCTCAAGGTTTTCAATTGAAATTAGAGATGATACTTTTAGCGTATTCTTTACTGTTAAAATCAGCTGAATCACTGGAACCAGAGACTTTAAGATATTCTATCGGGTATCAAGTCATGCCTAAATAATCAACTAGCAATTCGGGTCTGTTAATTTATTGATTTGCTGTGAATTTATTGCTGAAAGAAAATTGATTGATTGAATGCCACTATTATGGGCTGCTTCAATATCAAGGATTCGGTCACCAATATAATAAGTTTCTTCAGGCTTTAATTTATACTTTTTAAGTAAATAATTGATTGCTTCAGGATGAGGTTTTCTTTTAAATCCATTTTCAGAAGTGACTATTTCTAGAAAATAGGGGGAAATTTCCAGCTGATTAAGCAAATCATAAGCATTTTTGCCTTTGTGAGTATAAATGAAATTTTGAATCTTTTCTTTTTGAGTCCAATCTAAAACCTCTTTTGCACCAACCATTAATTTAATTTTGTCATTTTTAGCTGTCGAATTTGCCGTGAAATCTTCTTTTATTTCTTGAAATGGAACGGGTTGTTCTTTTAGTAAAGCATTGACTGATTGACCCTTTATAAAATTATATACTGTTTCTCGATCAAATGGTCGATTAAAGTTTGCAAATGATTCGGACAAGGCTTCTAAAAACACCTCATAGCTATCAATTAGTGTTCCATCTAAATCCCAAATAAATGTTGTCATTAGATTAGGCCTCCATTAATTTTTGATAAATCGGTAGGAGTTGGTCAATTGTTTCTATCATTTCCGCTAGAATTATTGAGTCCTCTTTGCCGTTAAATCTTTCTTTAGGCCAAAGCCGTCCAATTTTCAATTCAGATTTTTTTACTTTTCCTAGGCGTTCAGCGGCTTCTCTAAATGCTGACAGGGGATAAGTTTCTGCTTTTGTATGGTCTTTTGAGATTACGAAATCTTCTGTCAGTAACTTTTGACCAATTTCAGAAAAAACAGGTTGAATTTCAGAACGAATCTCAGTCATTCTTGGTTCTAAACCTTCTATTTTAAAAATTTCAAATGATTTTTGAGTAAACATTTTAGAGTGATTATCCTCAATTTTCTAAGTTCTTTTATAGGTATTACTGCTTATTGAACGCGCAGACGGAAGGTAGTGAGCGTGAAACGCTGTTCCATATTACTAGCTACATTATAAAAATTTAATGAATATTATTCCGGTCAGCATAATTAGAATCCCAACAATTTGCCAAATTTGAATGCCATATTTACTTGAGCGCCACCAACCAAATTGTTGAACCAACATACTGCCTAAAATTTGTCCAATCAAGCCCATCATAATTGTCAGCCCTGCACCAATTTGCGGAACAGCAACGACTGTTGCAAAAACGATTGAGGCTCCTAAAAATCCACCAATTCCATTCCAAGGTTTTGCTTTTTTTAATTCTGAAATTTTTGGCAAACGGCGGTCAATAAAAAGAGACACGATAAAAATAGCTAAAAATCCAATGAAGAACGAAACAAAGGTTGCTTGTGCAGTGTTTTCAAGTAAAACTCCCAATCTGCCATTAATTGCTTGTTGAGCAGCCGACATTACCCCAACGATGACCGCCCAAATTCGCCAGCCTAGTAAGTTAGTTTGGTGCGTTTCTGCTTCTTTTTCTTTTAAATTAGGAAGAACAACCGCGACAATAACCCCAGCTAAAGTAATGATAACTCCCAAAAAGCGCATCAGAGTCATCGGAAGTTGCATGGCATGAAACCAGCCAAATGAATCAATAAGTGTCCCCATCAATATTCGACCCAAAATAGGTAAAATCACCGTTTGGACAGCTCCTAATCTTGGAAAAAGTAAAACATTAGATGTTAGAAAAATCCCACCAAGAACCCCACCAATCCATATCCATACTGGGTGTGAGCCAAAAAATTGAAAACTAGGAAAAAGTGTTTGACTGGTCACTAAAGTGATAATTCCTAAAAAAATCGAACCAACAAAGTTGGAAATTCCAGAGGCCAAAAATGGTGAGCCAACAATTTTTCGTAAATCCGCATTGATTGGATTTTGATTAGCAAGTAAAAAACCGCCAACTAATGCAAAAGCTAGGTAAATATACATTGTTTCTCCTTTAAATAAGTGTTTTTACAGCTTTTATAAAAGCTGGGATTTTTTTAATGCTACCACATTTTTGTAATTTTTAGATAGGGTTTCTCTTAGAATAACTCAAGTTATTTTTTGAGATAGTCTTTCATTTCTTCAAAAGTCACTTCATTAATTTTAGCGGTGCCAATTTCAGGAACAATAACGGTTTTGATGATTCTTCCTCGTGCTTTTTTATCATGAGTTAAGGCTTTAAACAAAAGCTCTTCATCCCAAGGTTGAAATTCGTCAGGTAAACCATATTTTTTGACCATTTTTCGGATTTGGTCAGTAATTCCTTTGGGCATAAGACCTTTGAGTTCGGCAATTTTACTGATTTGAACCATCCCAA
This sequence comes from Lactococcus cremoris subsp. cremoris NBRC 100676, assembly GCF_001591705.1. GTDB lineage: Bacteria > Bacillota > Bacilli > Lactobacillales > Streptococcaceae > Lactococcus > Lactococcus cremoris. Next base: position 6,134 of record NZ_BCVK01000080.1, read on the forward strand.
TAGCAACTGCTTCCCCATGCATCACTTTGCCATAGCCTGCAGTATTTTCAATAGAGTGTCCAATTGTATGACCAAAGTTAAGATAGAGCCGCACACCATTGTCTAATTCATCATCAACAACCACTTTTCGTTTTACTTCACAAGATCGATAGATAATTTCTTCAATCTTATCAAGCTTTTCTACCAAATCATTCGCTGACAAGTCTGTCAGTAAATTCCAGAGGTCTTTGTCAGCAATTAGGGCGCACTTGATGACCTCTCCCAGTCCTTCACGGAATTCTCTTTGACCGAGCGTTTGCAGAACTTCTGGGTCAATTAACACGCCGTCGGGCTGTGTAAAAGTCCCAATCATATTCTTAGACATTTTGGAATTAATTCCTGTTTTCCCACCAATAGAACTATCCACTTGGGCGGTCAAACTTGTTGGAATTTGTAAGAAATGAATGCCACGCATGTAAGTAGAGGCTACAAAACCTGCTAAATCACCTGTTACTCCACCACCGAGTGCAATAATTCCGTCAGAACGAGTCAGTCCAAATTCGGCACAAAAGTTCCAAACATTTTCGGCTGTCAGTAAATTTTTACTGGCTTCTCCTTCTGGAAATTCAAAAGTTGCCACTTCAAAACCTGCTTTTTCAAGTTGGTCAACAACTTTTTGACCATAAAGTCCATTAACATGATTATCAGAAATCAAAACAATTTTTTGCTTCTTCCACAATGAAGAAACCCAAGTTCCAATATTAGCCAAGGCCCCATTTTCGATGATGACATCATAGGGATGTTCTGGTAAATTCACATTTTATTTCATGCTTCTTTCTCCATTTCTAATGTAATTTCTGCAACAGGCATTTTTTTACCTGTCCATAAATAAAAGCTTTCCGCCGCCTGTCCAATCAGCATGCCAAGTCCATTTTCAGTTTGAGCTCCTTGCTCTTTTGCCCAACGTAAAAATGGTGTTTCTCTTACTTTATAAATAGCATCTACCACCAAAAGTTTTTCAGGAAGAACTAAGCTCTTTTCCAGCGGCAAAGATTCTCCATCCATTCCGACTGAGGTTGCATTTACTAATAAGTCGGTCTGTTTCAACTCTTTTTGTAATCTATCAGCTTCAGATAAGTCTGTCAGTAAAATTTCAATCCCTGTTTTTACTGACAGCTTTTCCAATTTCTCTTTTAGCGGAATATATGAGGCCGATTTTCTTGCTGCGACCACAATTTTTTTAGCTCCAGACAAAGCTGCCTGAGCAATAATTGCAATTGCTGCACCCCCTCCACCAAGAATAAGCATTTGTTTATTTTGGATATTGAAATGATATTTTTCTAAACTATTGAAAAATCCTATACCATCTGTGTTATGTCCAATTAATTTCCCTGATTGATTAACTACCGTATTAACGACACCAATTAATTCAGCTGCCGGACTCAATTCATCCATAAATTTGATGATTTCGCCTTTATAAGGCATTGAAATATTAAGTCCATACATGTCTAAAGTACGAACATTTTCCACAATAGCTGGCAATTTTTCCGCCTCAACTTCCCATGCTAAATAAACACCATTTTCATTCATTAAATCAAAAGCCAGATTATGAATAAAAGGTGACAAGCTGTGTTTAATTGGGTTTGCTACAACAGCAGCCATACGAGTGTAGCCGTTAATGTTCATAAAAATTCTCCAAAATTACTGATGAAACTACTAATATATCCATAATTGCGCAAGACGCAAAAGGCTCAGCTATGCTAGTGTCTTTGTCAGTAAATTCTATTGTCATTGACATATCAATCGATAAAAAAAGGACTGACAGTTTTTTAAGTCCTATTTTATCATAAAGTTAAGCTTCCTTGCGACTTCCAAGAACGCGTTTCAAAATGCCAATAATTGCCGGTAGTAGTGACACAAAGACAATGGCAATCATGATGATTTCAAAATGTTTTTTAACAAAAGGAATACCACCAAATAAATAGCCTGCACCTAAGGCAACAATAACCCAAGCAAAACCACCGATGAAGTTAAAGAAAATAAACTTTTTATGTGGCATTTTACCAGCACCAGCTGTAAATGGAACAATCGTCCGAATGATTGGCATGAATCGCCCTAAGAAAATGGCCCAAGAACCCCATTTTTCAAAAAATTGATGAGCTTCTTCCATATATTCTGGTTTCAAGAAGCGAGAAAGCCATTTATGTTTTGGAATAACATCTCCAAATCTTCGACCAATTTCATAATTTAACAGATTAGCAATGAAGGCAATAATCCCCATCACCAAAATCAATAAGCCAATGGATAATTTTCCATTTGACATTGCTGCTAAAGAACCAACAAAAAATAAAATTGAATCCCCAGGCAAGAAGGGGAAAATCACTAATCCTGTTTCAATAAATATAATCGCCCCTAAAACAACATATATCCAAATATGACCATTAGGCATCTGGGCAAAATTAGCCATCCAATCATTAAAGAAACCAAAAATCGAAAGTTGTACAAACATAATATTCCTTTTCAAAAGTTAAAAATTCTTACAATAGTTCTATTTACTTAAACCCGAATTGCTAGTTAATTTCATTGGAAAATAAATAAGTCGTGCTATCCTAATCTTAAACCACTAAGCATTAGAAAGCGCACGACTTATATGACTTATAATAGCACACTTCCAAAAGTTTTTGTTTATTTACTGACAACCATTGAGACGCTTTATCAAACGAGGGTTCCCCTTGAGGTTCAAAACCGAAAGAACGTCCATCTCGCAACATCAGATTGCTTAGTTATCGCTTGTTACCTCTGGGGCGTACTGCATTTTAGTGAAACGCTTAAAGCTAAGCACCAATTGGCTCAAAGTTTATTTCCTAATTTCCTAGAATATTCTCGCTTTGTCCGCC
>NZ_BCVK01000081.1 GCF_001591705.1 Lactococcus cremoris subsp. cremoris NBRC 100676
CTACTATGGTCATGTTTTCAATTCATTTGAAGAACTTGAACAAGCAATTACTAAATGGATTCACTATTACAACACGAAACGAATTAAGAAAAAATTGAACTGGATGAGTCCAATCCAATATCGTTTAACTTATTCAAAATAACAAAAAAAAAGACAAGAAATTATTCTTGTCTAAAAAGTCTAGCTTTTGGGGTTCACATCATCTAGAAGTACTTTTTTTATTTATCAAAGCAGTTCATCTTCGATAACTATTTTTCCTTGAGCTGTAAATGAAACTCCTTCTTTTTTCAAAAGTTCCATTTGTTCACTTTTAGCAGGTTCTGGAAGTCCAATTGTTCGGTCTGAACGGACTACACGTCACCAAGGAAGTCCATATTTTTTGGACATGGAGTGCAAAACTCTCGAAACCTGTCGAGCCCCATTTGAAAGGCCAGCCAAGTGTGCCACATCTCGGTAGCTCATCACTTCTCCTTCTTTTAGATTGAGAATGACTTCTAAAATCTTTTTTGTATTTTCGGTAATTTCAGCCATTTTTTATCCTTTTTTAGCATTTACTAATAAGTCTGTCAGCAAATATTTTACTGACAGACTTATTTTTTGTTAAATATGTAGTTTTCGACGGAGAGATAATCCTCTTGGACCAAACCACTTCTCTAAAAGTCCTAGTTTGGCAGCAAACCAGAGATAAGTATAAAAACCTGCACCACCGGCTATCGCCGCAATAAATACTGACGCAATACGCCCTGGGCTCTTACCGAAGATAAATCCTAAAATAACTTCAACAATAATTACCACAATCGCCATAAATCCTGTCAGTAAAGCTGCCCCCTGAATTCCACGAATTGTATTCTTAATTGAAAAATGAGTTAATTCGTGTAATTTTCTGATGAACAAGAAAACGCCAATTAAGAAGGAAATCGTTGTCGCAAGTAAAGGTCCATAAGTATGGAAAATAAGAATCATCGGAACTTGTAAAACTAATTTGATAACAAGAGTCAATGTGAAGATTCGCATTGCCAAACGTTTATGATCCATTACCGTCAGCGGAGGATAGACAATCATATAAAGTCCCAATAAGAAAGTTTGTAAGATAGCAAAGACAAACAAGCTACTTTGCAAACCAGAAGGAATTTGGTAAAAAATTGTATAAATTGGTTTGGTCAACAGTGACATTCCAATCACGGCCGGAAGCATAAAGCCAACATATAATTGGAAATTATAACCGACCAATGTTGCAAGCTCACGCCGATTTCCCTGAACATAATGTTCTGTAATCAATGGGTCTGATACAGAACCTAGCGTCAAAGCCACGCCCAATAAAACCATGGTCAATTTATCTGTATTGGCCGAGAAATAACTCATCAAAACAAGTAACTCATTATGACTATAATTTGTTACCCAAGGCATCATATTCATGAAAGTTGAGTTATCAATAATTTTGAAAATTTGAATAGCTGAGCCAATGACAATAAACGGAATAGCGGTATGTAGGGTTGATCTTAAAATTTCTAAAGCATTTATTTTAGACTTTACAGGACCTGGATTGATTAATTTATTAAGATTTCCCGATTTTTGTAAGTAATAAAATAAGACAGCATAGGAACCTAACATCCCGATAAAAGCAGCTAAAGTGGATTGCGTCACAGCATTTTGCCAGTTATGTGAACCTAATTTCATGATAGCAAAAGTCGCCGCCAACATCCAAATGACCCGAACAATTTGCTCTAAAAGCTGACTCATAGCGTAAGCTTTCACTTGATTTAACCCTTGGAAATATCCCCGAATAACGGACATCGAAGGAAAAATCAAGACCGCTAAGGCAAGACTTTTCATGACTGGAATCAAGTCTGCGCTATCTTTCCCTCCAACGAGTGTCGATAGTGGACCGGCGAGAAAGAACATTAGTCCTGAAGCAATAATCCCTAGAACTAACATGACTCCGAGCATTTGGCGTACCAGACGATAGGCTATATTGGGGTCATCCAAGGTATTGTAACGCGCCACTTCACGCGCGATTGCCGCTGGAATTCCCACTGTTGAAATCAAAAGGAAAAGGGCATAGATGTTATATCCCATGCTAAAGAGGGAGTTAGCTTCATTACCAAAACGTCCCATCCAAGCATACCAAGGAATAATATAGATGACACCTAAAATTTTCCCAATCATATCTGCACCAGTCCGCCAAGCAGCACCCGAGAGCATCTGATCTTTTGATTTTGCAGCCGTTTTTGGTGACTGCTGACCCGTATTCATTATTTTTTCTGAATCTTCCATTGTTCCATTTTACCCTAAGTTCTGTATTTTGACAATAAAAGAATAATTTTAGATCATTAATTCACGATGTCATCTATTACTATCAAGTAAATAAATGGGACATGCGTCAGGTCTTTGCTTATGCTATAATATAGGGTAATGGGATTTTTCCCTTAGTTCCTTGCTTTTAGAAAGGTATCGCACGCTTCGCGATAAATAGGCATTCCTCACATGATTAAACTCGAACAAGTTGTAGAAATACTAAAAAAAGATAATAACTTTCGTGAGATTTCTTCTGCTGGCGAATATTATTTCAATTGGCCAAAAGAAGTAAACTTTGACCAGCTCTCTTATGATTCACGAAAATCAACTAAAGACACCCTTTTTTTTGCCAAGGGTTTAAATTTTAAAAAGGAGTATCTGACAGATTTAGAAGCTGCTTTTTATGTTTCAGAATTTGATTATGAAGTAGCTCTTCCAGCAATTATCGTAACCGATGTTAAAAGAGCAATGGCTCTAATTGCCGCTAACTTTTATAAATTCCCTCAAAATAAATTAAAAACCCTTGCCTTAACTGGGACCAAAGGAAAAACAACTTCTGCTTACTTTGCTAAATCCATTCTTGATAAAATGAATGGAGGTAAAACTGCCCTTTTATCAACTGCCCAAACGACTCTTGATGGACAAAATTATTTCAAATCAGAACTGACAACACCTGAAAGTCTTGATTTATTGGAAATGATGGCAAAAGCTCTGGAAAATGGAATGACACATTTAGTAATGGAAGTTTCAAGCCAAGCTTACAAGACTGAACGAGTTTATGGTTTAACTTTTGATGTTGGTGTTTTCTTAAATATTTCTCCTGACCACATCGGTCCAGTTGAGCACCCAACTCTTGAAGATTATTTTTACTGCAAACGTCAACTTCTTAAAAATTCACGTTATTTTGTTGCCAATGCCGAAATGAACCACTTTGCAATCATTAAAGAAGAACTCAATGAACGGAAAATTCCTCATGCTTTCTATGGTGCAGATTCTGAAAATAAAATTATAGAATCAAAAGGACTTCATTTTGTTACTGACGGCTCTGTCAGTGGAGAATTTGATATTCGCTTGTTAGGACGATTCAACCAAGAAAACGCCTTGGCTACAGCATTAGCAACCAAAGCACTTGGTGCTTCTTTTGAAAATATTCGTCAAGGTTTGGCTTCAGCTATCGTTCCAGGAAGAATGGAATTACTCACCGCCAAAAATGGGGCACACATTTACATTGACTATGCCCATAATGGTTTATCGTTAGAAAATCTCGTTGAAGTTGTTGAAGACCATCATGCTGGTCAGCTTTTCTTAGTTCTTGGTTCAACTGGAAATAAAGGAGAAAGTCGCCGTAAAGATTTCGGACAAGTCATTGAAAATCATCCCCGTCTAAATGTAATCTTAACAACGGACGATTCAAACCGAGAAAATCCCAAAACAATTGCTGACGAGATTGCTTCATTTGTTAGTCGTGAGCTGGACTTTGAATTGGACCGTGAATTTGCAATTAAAAAAGCTATCAGTAAAACTCAAAATTCTGATGATGCTGTCATTATCGCTGGAAAAGGCGCGGATATGTTCCAATTGAAGGACGGGAAACGTGAACCTTATATCGGAGATAGTCCTGCTGCTCAAAAATATCTCTAATTTACTGACAGAAGTTCTATCAGTAAATTAACTAGAGAAAAACGACTCGAAATTGAGTCGTTTTTCTCTTTTATCCTTTAACTAAGCAAAAGAATTAACAACGGCAAGGATTCTCTGCAATTCTGCATGAGTTTCATAGCTCACTGTATCCGAATAAAGGAGTGCAGAAAGCTTACGAGATGAGTATCCAACCTTCTCACTTACCTCATCAATGTGCAATTTCTTTTCCTTCATCTTGTACAAAATCGCTTCCTTAAAATTGTTTGTAATTTCTTCTTGTTGAAATTGCGAAAGATTGTTAAATTCATCACTTGAATAGTTGACTAAATCCTTTGAATTCATCTGTATCGCCTCTTTTTATTTTATTTAGTAAAATCAATGACCATCCGGCCTTCAATTTTTCCTGCTTTCATTTCATCAATAATCTCATTGATTTATTCAAGCTTGCGTGTCGCAACAATTGGTTTGACTTTACCTTCAGCACCAAATTGAAATGCTTCTGCTAAATCAAGTCTTGTTCCAACAAGTGAGCCAGCAACTTCCACACCATCAAAAACAACTGTCAGAACAGACAAAGTCATTTCGGTATTAGGCAGTGCCACCGCAAACATTTTACCCATTGGTTTCAAAGAAGCGACTGCTTGTTCAAATGCTATTCTTGCAACGGCGCAAACAACAGCACTTTGTGCTCCTAAACCACCAGTGATTTTTTTTATTTCATCAATTGGATTGACTTCACCAGAATTGATAATCACATCTGCACCAATTTTTTTAGCTAGGTCCAATTTATCTTGATTAATATCAACTGCAATTACTTTTGCCCCAAAAACATTTTTAGCGTATTGAATAGCTAGATTACCTAGTCCACCGGCACCAAAGATGACTTGCCAATCTCCTTGGCTTAACTCCAGAAACCTTGATTGCTTTGTAAGTCGTAACTCCAGCACAAGTGATTGAACTTGCTTCAATAGGATCAAGTCCCTCTGGAACTTTTACCGCATAATCAGCTGTTACAATCGCTTGTTCGGCCATTCCACCGTCAACTGAATAACCAGCATTTTTGACCTCTCGACAAAAAGTTTCATTACCAGAAACACAGTATTCGCAATGCCCACATCCTTCGAAAAACCAAGCGACTGACACGCGATCTCCAACTTTTAAGGAAGTGACTTCACTACCAATTTCTTTGACAATACCGATTCCTTCATGACCAAGGACCGTTCCAGCTTTGTTGCCATAATCGCCTGCTGCTACATGCAAGTCTGTATGACAGACTCCACAATATTCCATGTCGAGTAAAGATTCATTGGGCTTAATCATCCGAAGTTCTTTTTCAACAACATCCGCATAGCCATCCGGATTTTGCCGTACTACTGCTGCTTTCATAAGAAAGTCTCCTCTATATATTATATTTTTGTAAACACATTCTTTTTAATTTATTCTAACACTTTTCACCTCATTTTGTATCATTAAAGTAGCAAAAAAATATTTTTGACCAATAAAATATCTTATTTCTATTTAAGTAATTTTTATACCAGTTTTTCTTTAAATTTTTTAAGATTCATCTGTGATTTTTCCCTCTCTTTTACGTATAATATAGAAAGAATGAATTTAGAAATAAAACTAAAAGAAATATTCGGTTATGATTATTTCCGAAATGGTCAAAAACAAATTATTGAACAAGTCTTAGCAGGACAAGCTACTCTTGGCATTTTGCCTACTGGAGCTGGAAAATCAATTTGTTATCAACTACCAGCCGTTATCCAATCTGGGCTCACACTGGTAATCTCACCACTTATCAGTCTAATGAAAGATCAGGTTGACCAACTTAATATCGCTGGAATCCCAGCAACTTTTATCAACTCTACTCTTGAAGAAGGTGAATCTTATCAAAGAATGCGACAAGTAGAAAATGGTGAAATTAAGCTTCTTTTTGTTGCGCCCGAACGTTTTTCATTAGATTATTTCAATAATTTCTTACAAAAACTTCCAATTGACTTAGTTGCCATCGATGAAGCCCACTGTATTTCGCAATGGGGGCATGATTTCAGACCTAGTTATGTCGATTTTGCAGCTCATCTCAAAGATTTACCTACACGGCCCACCGTCTTAGCTCTCACTGCTACTGCGACTCCAAAGGTTGCCGACGATATCCAATCCTTGCTCTCTATATCCCCCAGCCACACCATCAAAACTGGATTTCTTCGAGAAAACCTCCGTTTTGAAGTGGTTAAAGGGATGGATAAAAGAACTTTTCTTAAAAATTATCTTAAAAATCAGGAGAGTGAGTCTGCTGGAATTATCTACGCCAGCACCCGTAAAGAAGTTGAAGAAATTTGTGAGTGGCTCAACCATAATCATTTTAAAGCCGTTCGTTATCATGCTGGGCTGAGCGAGCGAGAACGTCAAATGAACCAAGAGCTTTTTCTATTTGACGAAGTGCCAATAATGGTTGCAACCAATGCTTTTGGGATGGGAATTAACAAACCAAATGTTCGATTTGTGATTCACTATGCCATTCCCGCAACAATTGAAAGTTATTATCAAGAAGCTGGTCGTGCAGGACGTGACGGCTTAGAATCAGATGCAATTTTACTCTTTTCTCCAAATGATTTGCGAATTCGTAATTTTTTGATTGAACAAGGTGAAGGGGATGAGGGACATAAAGAACTTGAATATGAAAAGCTCCGTCAAATGCAAGCTTACACAAGTGCTGAAACTTGCCTCCAACGCTATATTCTCCAATATTTTGGTGATGAAGGAGAAGACTGTAAGAAATGTAGTAATTGTCTTGATGAAAGAGAACTTCTTGATATCACCGTTGATGCCCAAAAGGTTCTTTCTTGCGTGGTAAGAATGGGTGAGCGATTTGGTAAGACAGCTGTAGCACAAGTGTTGATTGGTTCTAAAAATAAAAATATTGCCAAATGGAATTTTGAAGGCCTCTCCACTTTTGGAATTATGAAAAATTACTCCCAAAAGACAGTCGGAGAATTAATCGACTTTTTATCTGCGGAGGGTTATCTCAATGTTACAACTGGAAAATTTCCCCTCCTTCTCCTTTCAGCCCAAGGTCTAAAAGTACTCAAGGGCCAAGTGAAAGTCTCTCGAAGAGCAAGCTTGATTATTGAATCTAAGGCGACTGTTGTTCATCATTTTGATGAAGAGTGTTTTGCAAGTATTCGTTCGCTTCGACTTGAACTTGCAAAAGAAGAAGGCGTTCCTCCGTTTATGATTTTTTCTGATAGTGCCCTTAAAGAAATGGCACAAGTTCTTCCAGATAGCCCAAGCCAATTTTTACAAATTTCTGGTGTAGGTCCCGTCAAATTAGAAAAATATGGGACGGCATTTATCAGTAAAATATCAGAATACGAAAAAGCTAAGTAAAAACATTATTCAAAAATAGATAAAGCGAAACTTCTGTTTCGCTTTTTAGTTTGGGAACCAGAATTTTTAAAATTTTACTATATAAACCGCGATTGAAACCCACTATAAATAAAATAATTTATTATACTATCAATAATATTTACCAATTAACTATTTATTATTTTTTATATTTTCCCATATAAATTATAATTTTCTTATTTCGACTATGACAGGTCGTGGGTAAAAATAAGTTTTACATCCCACGCCATACTCAATTTCATCCACATTTAAATTTAACACACATAAACTTTCAACCCTCTCTTTACAACTGTACAGAAATTCACAATTTGATTTATAAAAACGAATTATAAGTTCTACCTCATCTGTCTGAATCATCACTTCATTGATTGACCCCCTCTTTTCCCCTCCTATCTAAATTTATTCTTCTTTCAGAATCTAATGCAAAATAATAAATATCACCCTTTGCTTTAATAACAATACCCGCTGCAAAATCAGCAGATTCTTTATTTTCGATAACCTTTACATTTATTTTAAAATCAACCTTATCACTTTTCTCAAACATTATCTTCGGGCTATCATCTCCGAGCCAAGTATTATAAATCTTCTTACCATCAAAACTAAAAATGGTGCTCTCTTCTTGTTGAGTGATAATATCATCTTCATTATTTTCAATTGTTGTGGTTTGAACTCTATTAAAAACGGGTACTTGCTCATTGACGTTAAGTCAATTTTTTAGAGTAACAAACGTAGAATTTTAATCTATTTATTTTAA
>NZ_BCVK01000082.1 GCF_001591705.1 Lactococcus cremoris subsp. cremoris NBRC 100676
TATTAAACAAGATTAATATAACAGAAAATAACATAAATTTCACTAAGATGTCAAAATAATGAATCATCTAAAATAATTGATTCCCATTGCATTCTTGACTTCATCAAGCGTTTGGCTAGCTACAGCTTCGGCTTTTAAAGAACCAGCCTTGAGCATATCGTAAACATAATCCATATTTTGCGCAAATTCAATACGTCGTTCGCGAATTGGTGAAAGTTCACGTTCAAGCACTTCAAGAAGGAAACGTTTTGTCTTCACATCGCCAAGACCTCCCGCTTGATATTGAGCTTTCATTTCGGCGATTTGTTCAGCATCTTCAGCTTTACCGAAAACATCAAGATAATGGAAGACCATGTTCCCTTCGATTTTACCAGGATCTTCCACTTTGATGTGGTCAGGGTCAGTATACATTGACATGACTTTTTTCTTGAGTGTATCCATGTCATCAGCAAGGAAAATTCCGTTTCCAAGAGATTTAGACATTTTGGCATTTCCGTCAAGTCCAGGTAAACGACCAGCAGCTTCATTTTCAGGGTAAATTCCTTCTGGTTCAACCAAAATATCAGTATGGTAAGCATTGTTGAATGAGCGAACAATCTCGCGTGTTTGCTCAATCATTGGTTTTTGGTCATTTCCGACTGGGACATGAGTGGCTTTGAAAGCAGTAATATCAGCAGCTTGAGAAACAGGGTAAACCAAGAATCCCGCAGGAATTGATTCCCCAAAAGCTTTTTGGGCAATTTCTGTTTTCACAGTAGGGTTGCGTTCAAGTCGAGCAAGTGAAACTAAGTTCATATAATACATTGAAAGTTCAGCTAATTCGGGAATTTGACTTTGAATAAAAATAGTTGATTTTTCAGGGTCAAGACCTGCAGCTAAATAGTCAAGAGCAACATCGCCGACTGATTGACGAATAAGTTCAGGGTCTTTGGCATGGTCAGTCAAAGCTTGTTGGTCAGCTAAGAAAACAAACATATTGTATTTATCTTCATTTTGCATCTTGACACGATTTTGTAGGGAGCCAACATAGTGGCCAATATGAAGTTTTCCCGTTGGACGATCGCCGGTTAAAATAGTTGGTTTTGTCATTTTTTTCTCCTTTGTAGATGAGTTTAGTTTGTTTATTTGAACAGTGTAAACTGGTTTACACCTAATAAAAAAATAAAAAAAGCACCCGTAGAACTATAAAAAGTCCTACGGGCGCTTTTGAGCGCGGTGCCACCGTAATTTTAAAATCAAATGATTTTCTTAAGACCTGTCAGTAAACAGGTTGCTGTGTAACGGAAGCGGCCGTGATTCATTATTTTTTTAAATCAAATTCATTAGTTAATAACAAGCCCATTCACCTTGCTGAAAACGTTGGTTTACACAACCACCAACTTCCTAGAGATTTCAAAATCAAAGTTACTTTCTTGTTGTAATAAATTTTACACTTTTTGACTAAAAGTGTCAAACTAAAAAAGTAGAAAATCAATTTCTTGAATTAGCAAAGGCAAAAAGCTATACTCAGATTAGAGTAAAGATTTAAAAATAAAACATAGGAAACTCAAAATAGAAGGATAGCAATAGCTATTTTAGGAGGAAAATATGGCAAATAAATCAAAGGCATCAGCACATTGGGAAGATACCCTAGAAAACGGTTTTGGAACAATTTCGGCAGAAAGTTCTCAAATTTTTACAGAAACTCCTTATAATTTTAAGGCTCGTTCTGAAAGTCAAGCGCACATCACAACTCCAGAAGAACTCTTAGGTGCCGCTCACGCTGCCTGTTTTAGTATGGCCTTTTCAATGGTTTTGGGGCAAAAAGGTTTGGTAGCAAAAAGTATTGACACAACAGCGGATGTCACTTTTGAAACGACAGCAGACGGTCCAGCGATTACAAAAATTAAATTAACTAATCATTCGGTAATTCCCGGAATTTCTGAAGCAGATTTTCAAGAAATTGCAAAGATTGTGAAAGAAAGTTGTCCAGTTTCTAAGGCATTAGCCACTGTAAATATCGAACTCGAAGCTACTTTGGGATAAGTTCTCTTTGAAATATTAATCTAAAAACTAAGTTATCTTAAATGGCTTAGTTTTTTTGCTTATACTGGGGAAATAATGAGAAAAAAGGGGAGCTTTCTGATATAATTTAACTAATAAAAATTTTAATAAAGTCTTGTCTTATTAAAGTAAGAGAGGTTTCGATGAAAGAAAATAAATTATTATCACCGGCTGCCATTTTTTTGTTGGGAGTGAATTCCATAATTGGCTCAGGTATTTTCTTACTTTCTGGAAAAATATATGAAGACGCTGGGATTTGGAGCTTGCTAGCCATTTTATTTGCTGGTCTATCCATTTTTGTAATTGCTTTTGCTTATGCAAATATGAGTAAGATTTACTCAAAAAATGGTGGAGCTCTTATCTATGCCAAAGAAACATTTGGGCGCTTTCCGGGTTTTATTGTTGGAATGGTGACTTGGTTATTGGGGACAGTGACATTGACAACGGAAGTTTCAGCCTTGCTCACAGCCTTGAAAATGATTTTACCGAATCTTAATAGTCGATTAACTGGCTTGATTATTATTTTAGTTCTGGGCTTGATTTCCTATTTTGGAAGTTCAATTATTGCTGGTTTAGATAATCTGACCTCATTTGTGAAGATATTATTGGTTCTTGTTTTTGTTTGTACTTGTTTTTGGTTAGTGCGTGCTGTTAATTTTACAAGTCCACATTTATTGACTGTCTCATCAGCAAATTTAGGTGGTTTCAAAGGATTTTTATCAGCTTATGGAACAGTTTTCTTCTTTTTTACAGGATTTTCTTTTTTACCGGTCAATGCTGAAAAGATGAAAAATCCAGCGAAAAATTTACCTAAAATGATGGCACTTGTGATGCTCACATGCTTAACTGTCTATTTGATTATTCAAGCAATTACAATTGGAGCACTTGGTCCTGAATTGACTAAAACATTGGTTCCAGCGGCAACGGCTTTTAGTAGAGTTGTAGGGGCAATCGGGATTCCACTCTTTGTCATTGGGATTTGTTTTTCAATTTTTGGTGTGATTGTAGCAACTACGTTTAATACACCAACTATCCTAGCAAGTTTATCTCAAGCACATGAAGATGTTCCAATGTTTGTTGCGAAAAATAATCGCTTTGGAACACCAAGTTGGGCAATTATTTTGACGACACTGTGTGCCATGGGACTTTTTCTAAGTGGCAACTATGTTTTTCTGAGTGGTTTAACCGTATTTATGAGTTTTGTTCAATATTTATCAACCGGTCTTGCCAATATTAAGAAAAAATTCCTGTGGATTGGAATTGGTTCAGTACTTTTTTCTCTTGTTTTACTGACAAGTTTTACTTTGTCTGTTCTACTTTTAGGTCTAGGAATAATAATTTTATTAGTGATTATTTATTTTGTAGTCAAATTAGATGATGATGAACGTGAAAAATGGCTTAAAGAGCATCAAGAAAAATCAAAAGCTGCGGCTGTTAATACTGTTAAGCGTTTATAAGTGCTGTCAGTAATTCTGAAATTACTGACGAACATTTTTAAGAATTTGTCAGTAAAAAAACTCGGTTTCCCGATTTTTTTATTTGTCCATATTTTCAAAATGTTTGACTAACTTACCAGAAACATCTGACTCTAACATTTTGTGAATTTGTTTCAAAGCAGAGGCAATCGCCAATTCACTTGAATTTCCGTGAGCCTTGACTACCGGTGCTTTAAGTCCAACAAAAGCAGCTCCACCAGCTCCATCTGTACTCATCAAATCTTTAAGTCCAGACAAAGGTTTTTTAATCAAAACCCCACCAATTTTAGTGGTGACACTACCGGCCATGATTGCTGATTTTATTTCTTTCATGAGAACAGTCGCTGTACCTTCGATTGCTTTCGAAATGGCGTTTCCCGTGAAACCATCAGTTACTACAACGTCAGCTCCACCAGAGAGTAAATCACGTGATTCAATATTTCCAATAAAATTAATTTCAGTCATTGCTGACAAAATTTCATGTGCTTCTTTGACAGTTGGCGAACCTTTAGATTCTTCTGAACCATTTGAAATTAAAGCTACTCGTGGTTTTTCGATTCCGCGAACATTTTCAGCGTAATAAGAACCCAAAATGGCAAAATCAACGAGATGATGTGCAGTATTTTCAGTATTTGCTCCTAAATCAAGCATATCAAACCCACGTCCATCAGCCGTTGGTAAAGTTGACATCAAAGCTGGTCGTGAAACTTGTTTAATTCTCTTGACTAACATTAATCCAGCTGTTAAAAGGGCGCCCGTTGAGCCCGCAGAAAGGACAGCATCGGCTTCCCTTTTTTTAACAGCAGTCACTGCCCGAACGAGTGAACTGTCTTTTTTTGATTTGATGGCAGCAACCGGATCATCATGAAAATCGATGACTTCAGTGGTTTCAATAATTTCAATAGCTGTTTCATCATCTAAAAATTGACGAATTTTCGCTCCATCTCCGTAGAGTTGGAAAGTAACATCAGAAAGTTCTTTCTTTGCCAAGTTTACACCTTTGACAATATTTTCGGGAGCAAAATCTCCTCCCATTGCATCAATTGCAATTTTCATATTTTTATTTTCTCCAAATCAAATAATATCTCATTAAAATTATAACAAAAAAAGTGACCAGATAGTCACTTTTTTTCACAATAGATAATCTATTGAAGTAATTTACTGCTCATTTAAAATATTTTCAATTTCAACAAGGACAGCATCTTCGTCATTAGAAAGAATGACTTTGTCAGCCTGAGCAAGAATTTCAGGGGCTGCGTTGCTGACAGCAAAAGAAGAACCAGCGTATTCAAACATTTCCAAATCATTCATTTGGTCACCAAAAACAGCTAAATTTTCAGGGAGCCAATTAAAATGTGCCAACAAATGTGCCAGACCTGAGGCTTTAGAAATTCCATTTGGTACGATATCAATACTAGTAAAACCAGTCGTTGTCGCTCTGACAAAAGAAAGACGGTCAGTAATCCATTGCTCACAGTCCCGAACATGGTCCTCAGGAAAGTTTGTGGTAACCTTGAGAAGTTTGTCATCAATTTCATCTAATTGGTGATAAAGTTGACAGTTAGGATAGTAAAGTTTGGCATGAGTCAGGTATTCTTTAGAAATTCCTTCGGGGTAATATGCCCCTTTGAGACCAGAAATCAGATAATCACTTTTAGGACTGAATGGCATTTCTTGCAAGTCATCAATCAATTCTTGCGTTTGGGCAACAGTCAAATCTTTGGCAAAGAGGATTTCTCCTTTATAAGCAACAACGCCACCGTTTTCGGCGACAAAAGCCATCTGGTCTTTATATTCAGCAAAAACTTCTGTTAAACCATGTAAAGAACGGCCAGAAGAAGCGGCAAAAAGAAGATTTCTATCTTGAATTTCTTTAATTAGTTCCGCAAGTTTTTTGTGATTATAAGAATGGTCATTGCGCAGAAAAGTTCCGTCCATATCTGTAGCAAAAAGTTTTAAGTTTTTAGTCATGACTTCTCCCTAATTCATTGATGATGCTATCAATGAATGAAAATTAGTTCTGTCAGTAAATTTTACTGACAAGAACTCCCAGCAAAGCTGTCAGTTCTTTTATGTGCAGCTAAAGCGTTCTTTGAGGGTCGCGCCTAATTAGTGACAGAACTCCCAGCAAAGCTGTCAGTTCTTTTATCTACAACTAAAACGCTCCCATAGGTCGCGTTTTACTGACAGAGCTGTAAACTTAGTTTACACAAGAGTGTAAACGATTTGAAAAGTAGTAATAATTGCTGACAGAATGGTCAGCACCAATAATTAATCAGCCCAGAGTTCTTTAACTTTTTCTTGAACTTCCGCATTATCTAAGAAGTCGTCATAAGTTTCACCGATACGATCAATAACACCAGATTTACCAAGAACAACGATGTGGTTGGCAATGGTATTAATAAATTCATGGTCATGTGAAGCAAAGAGGATTGAACCTTTAAATGATTTCAAACCGTCATTAAGCGCAGAAATTGATTCCAAGTCCAAGTGATTGGTTGGGTCATCAAGAACAAGCACATTAGCACGTTGAAGCATCATTTTAGAGAGCATCACACGAACTTTTTCTCCCCCTGAAAGGACGTTGACAGCTTTCAAAGATTCTTCACCTTTGAAAAGCATACGTCCAAGGAAGCCACGAAGATACGTATTATCGTCTTCTTCTTTTGTCAATACAAATTGACGCAACCAGTCAAGGATTGGTTCAATTGAATCAAAATCTTTGCTGTTATCTTTAGGAAGATATGAACGAGAAGAAGTTACTCCCCATTTAATATCGCCAGTGACCGTCCAGTTATCTTCCACATCATCCATCAATGCACGAAGTAATGTTGTTTGTTGGATATCATTTTGACCAATGAAAACTGTTTTATCGCCAGGATTTAAGATGAATGAAATGTTTTCAATAATCATTTCTCCATCAATCGCAACTGAAAGATTTTCAACACGGAGCAAGTCATTTCCGATTTCGCGTTCTTGTTCAAAACCAACAAATGGGTACTTGCGTGATGAAGGAACGAATTCTTCAACTTCAATTTTATCAAGCATTTTTTTACGTGATGTCGCTTGTTTTGATTTAGAGGCATTGGCAGAGAAACGAGCGATAAACTCTTTCAACTCAGCAATTTTTTCTTCAGCTTTACGATTTTGGTCGCCTTGCAAACGAAGAGCGAGCTCAGAAGATTCTTTCCAGAAATCATAGTTCCCTGGGTAAAGTTTGATTTTACCGTAGTCAAGGTCAGCCATGTAAGTACAAACATTGTTCAAGAAGTGACGGTCATGGGAAACGACGATAACGGTATTTTCAAAATTAATCAAAAAGTCTTCAAGCCAAGCAATCGCTTGAATATCCAGTCCATTGGTTGGTTCGTCAAGAAGAAGGACGTCAGGTTTACCAAAAAGGGCTTTAGCAAGAAGAACTTTCACGTGTTCGCCAGAAGTCAAATTAGCCATCAAATCCGTATGTTGTTCAGCTTTAATGCCGAGGTTTTGCAAAAGACGAGCAGCGTCAGCTTCGGCTTCATAACCGCCCATTTCGCCAAATTCGGCTTCAAGTTCGGCAGCTTTCATGAAGTCATCATCTGTTGCGTCAGGATTCATGTAGATGGCATTTTTTTCTTGATTAATGGCGAAAAGTTTTTCATTCCCCATCATCACAACATCAAGTGGTGTTTGATCTTCATAGTCGTAGTGATTTTGACGAAGAACGGACATCCGCTCATTTGGCCCCATTGAAATATGACCTGTTGTGGGTTGAATTTCGCCGTCCAAGATTTTTAAGAAAGTTGATTTACCGGCACCATTGGCACCAATTAAACCATAACAGTTTCCTGGTGTAAACTTGATGTTTACTTCGTCAAAAAGCTTGCGGTCAGAGAATTGTAATGAAATATCAGATACTGTAAGCATTATTTTTTCCTTTTTACTGATGAGAAAAATCTCAATTATTTTTCGATAAAGTAGTTTGACTACTTTTGTGCTTAAAAATAAGCATTCTGCCCTTATTTTATCATAAAAGTTGGACTTTATAAAGCCCATTTTTTTAAGAGCTATTGACGAAACTGTCAGTAAAATTAACTATTTTTTGAGTTTTAGAAATATCCTATCAGAGTGAAAGGATATTTCTAAAAAAATGAGGCAATTTTAGTTTCGATTCAGTGTAATTTTAGCAATACTTAAGCAAGCCACATTATAATGTACTTATTCCAATAAAATTTTTCATAAAGTTTACTTCTAAACAAAAGAATGAGCGGCTGGTTACCGCTCATTTTTTTATTTTTAGGTTAGCATTTAAAGAAAATGATAATGTCAGTTGTTTTAAGATATAAAACAAATTGACATTTTCGTAAAAATTAGTAAAATTAATGTGTTTAAATAAAAAAGACTTAATACCTAAGGAAGAAATTTTATGAAAAAGAAAGTTTATCGTAATACTGCTGCTTTTAAATTATTGGCTTGGGGATCATTTGCCCTTTTTGTTATTTTGATTCTTATTGGTTTGTACACCCTAAAAGAGCCACTCATGTTTT
>NZ_BCVK01000083.1 GCF_001591705.1 Lactococcus cremoris subsp. cremoris NBRC 100676
CTCTATTAATACTCTATTTTGCAATGACACAAATATTAACTTCACTTCCTTCTGCACTAACAACAATAATATCTGACATAATGTCTTCAAAAATTTTTTCGTCCATCTCTTTTCTCCTTTCTATTAATAATTAGCTTAAACCTCTTTTTCCTGCATTGGACTCCCCTTCTTTCTGTATCTGTCTGAATTTTCACTTAATTGAAACTTCTTAATGTAATTATACAACTCTACCTACCATAAAAACAATAGCCTTAAAATACAAAACATTTATTTTCAGCAAATATCCTATCACCATTCTATTGAAATATGGTTTCAAGTAATAAAAAAATCCTGAACACTCAGGATTTTTTTTAAATTTTATTTATTGCCCAATTCTTTTAAGAGGACGCCAAATTCTTCTTCGGATAAAGTGATTCCTTTACCCATTTTTTCATGGTCAGGTGACCAAGTACGGATATCGTATTTAGGTTCTGCATCATTCCAAGAAACACGATTGAGTTCTTTGCGCCAACCTTTTGCATTTTCAGAGAGAACGATAAGTTCTTCAATGATTTCAAACTTTAATTTATCAGCCATCTTATATCCTTTCTCATTAGTATATACGCAAATAAATCTATTTTGTCACTCTTCAATCAATTGAATATCTACACCAACAGCAGTCAATTTTTCAATGATATGATCATAGCCTCGTAGGATAAACTCAATATTAGAAATTTTTGTAGTTCCACTGGCAATAATTCCAGCAGTAACCAGAGCCGCACCAGCACGTAAATCTGTTGCTTGAACACAGCTTCCAGTTAACTCATTCGGAGCGTCATAAATAATTCTATCATCCAAAACAGAAATATTAGCACCCATACGCGCTAATTCAGGTACGTGGTTAACACGTTTTTGATAAATCGTATCAACAATCGAACCACGACCTTTTGCTTTTAACAACAGTGGCGTAATTGGTTGTTGCAAATCAGTCGCAAATCCTGGGTAAGGAACAGAGGTAATATTAACTGATTTTAAATTTTCAGATTTATGAACTTCAATGCTGTCTTCACGAATCGTCAAACGTACGCCCATTTCTTCAAGTTTAGCAATGAAAGATTCCAAATGTTCATAGATGACATTTTCAATAATAACCCCATCGCCCATCGCAGCAGCTAAAGCAAGGTAAGTTCCAGCCTCAATTCGGTCAGGAATTACCGTATGTTGAGCTCCGTGCATTTCATCTATCCCAGTGATACGGATAATATCTGTTCTTGCACCACGAACTTTTGCCCCCATGTTATTAAGAAGGGTTGCCACATCAATAATTTCAGGCTCACGTGCAGCATTTTCAATTACAGTTACACCTTTTGCACGACTAGCAGCAAGCATCGTATTGATGGTTGCTCCAACGGAAACAACGTCCATATAAATGGTTGTTCCAACTAATGAATCACCAATCACTTCTAAGTGCTCAGCTTCTTCTTCTTGAATCTTCTTAGCCCCTAAAGCTTTAAAGGCTTTATCATGTAAATCGGTTAGACGAGGACCTAAATCACAGCCTCCAGGCAAGCCAACTGTCGCTTGTCCAAAACGACCCAAAAGTGCACCATTAAAATAATAAGAAGCACGCAAAGAATTAATCTTTCCATAAGGCAGAGGACGTGAAACGACACTACGTGTATCAATCACAAGTCGACCTTCTTCAAGATTTCGCTCAATTTTTGCTCCCGTGATTTCCATAATTTCGACTAAACTTGCGACATCAGAAATATCTGGAACTCCTTCCAGAGTAACAATATCGTTAGCTAGAATGGTTGCAGGAATTAAAGCAACCACTGAATTTTTTGCTCCAGAAATTGGAATTGTTCCAGAGATACGCTTCCCACCATTAATTACTATTTTTTTCATATTATTTCAAAATCACTTTTCACATTTTTATTGTCTTAAAAAAATTATTTTTTTAAGAACCGCTCTCTATTTTAACATTTTATAGTAGTTTTTCATAGACTTTTTTTCTAAATAAAAACTACAACTAAAAAATTAGCTGTAGTTTTTATTTCTTTTATTCAAACAAGTTTTTCTTATTCAAAAACGAATTGATTATGATAAAGTTCAGAGTAGAATCCACCTTGAGCAACGAGTTCATGATGATTTCCTTCTTCAATGACCTCACCATCTTTAAGAACAACAATCTTATCTGCATTAAGAATTGTTTTCAAACGGTGAGCAATAACGAATGAAGTTCGTCCAGCAATGGCTGCTTCCATTGCCCATTGAATTTGTTCTTCTGTTACGGTATCCACGTTCGATGTTGCTTCGTCCAAAATCAAAAGTTCTGGATTTGTCAAAATAGTACGTGCAATAGAGATTTGTTGTTTTTGACCAACTGAGAAGACTGATTCATCATCAGAAACGTGTGTTTCATACTTGTCAGGCAAGCTTTCGATAAATTCATGTATATGTGTTGTCTTCGCAACTGTTTCAATTTCTTCTTGAGTGGCATTTGGTTTACCAAACTTGATGTTATCGGCAATTGTTCCATCAAAGAGTACAGACTCTTGAAGTACAATCCCAACATTTGAACGTAAACTATCTAAATCAAATTCACGAATATCTGTTCCATCAAACTTGATTGCTCCACCATTGACATCATAGAAACGGTTCATCAAGTTCATGACAGTTGTTTTACCTGAACCAGTTGGACCAACGAGGGCAACCATTTGTCCTTTTTTAACATCAATATTAACTTTTTTGAGGACTGGTTTACCTGGAAGATATTCAAAATCAAGATTTTCGATTTGAATACCATCTTTAATCGTGTCAAATTTCTTACCATTTTCAGGACGAACTTCTTCTGGTTCATCAAACATAACATTCAGACGAGTTGCACCTGTAATGGCAAGCTGAAGTTGACCAAAGTTTGATGAAATTTGCATGATTGGGTTGTAGTAACTTTGAACATATTGAACAAAGGCAACTAAGAGACCCAAACCTGTAGTGATTGACATACTATCGTTGTTGAGAACATAGGCTGTACCACCAAAGATAACGATGGCAATTGACAAAAGTTGGAAACCATTCATCAATGGGAAAATCATACCAGACCATGCTTGAGCAGCAAAAGTACGTTTTTTAACATTTTCGTTATGTTTCAAGAAACCATCAATAGAATCTTCTTGTAAACCTTCAACGATAATTGCTTTTTGCCCAGAGATTTTTTCATCCATATAGGCATTGAGTTGTGAAACTTCTTCTTGTTGTTTATCTGTTGCTTTTTTCGATTGACGAATAATGATAACTGCAGATAAAATGGCAACTGGTGAAGCCGCCACTGTCAACCAAGCAAAAGTTACATCTTTAAGGAAGATTTGGATGATTACTCCGACAAAAACGGCAGCATTTGAAATCACTGAAACGAGTGCTTGGTTCAATGTATTTTGAATGTTATCCAAGTCAGAGGTGAAACGAGCAAGGATATCTCCATCTTGATGACGGTCAAAATATGAAATTGTCAAACGTTCAAGTTTACCAAACAAACCCTTACGCATGCGATTTGTTGAATGAGCAACGATACGGCTAAAGAGCAAGGTATAAATCAACATTGACACACCTGTTGCTACATAGACTGCAAGCAATTGCCACATTCCTTTCATGAATGTAGAAGTGCTAGCAGCATGTGAAGTTGCCACTGTTTTGAGTGTTTCTAAAGTTGTTCCTTTAGGAAGATGAGCTGTAATTTGGTCCTGAACTGCTTGTGGTAATGTTTTAACGACTTCGGGAACATTGTGCCAATCTACGGTTTGGTGCATTTGTTGGCTTAATTGTTGAGCAATCTGTTGTAATGCATCTTGTGATTGTCCAGCATGTTGATGTGTAAAGAAGTCTTTAACATAAACCCCAAGATTTGTAATTGCATCCCCTAAGAGTGAGGGTGCAATTACCTGCAACCATGTTGCTGCGACGATGAAAATCATAATCACAGCAAATTGGAGTTTATATCTTTTGAGATAGAGGTAAAAAAATCGGATGGCACGTGTGGTGTCAGACATTTTTCTTGTTGATTTGGTATTTTCCATGTCTTAGTCCTCCTGTGCTTTCTGTGTATCGTAGATTTCTTGGTAAATTTTATTTTCGGCAACTAATTCTTGGTGAGTTCCTTGGCCAACAAGTTTTCCTTGATCAAGAACCAAAATATTATCTGCATGAACTACTGATGAAATCTTTTGAGCAATAATAATAGTTGTTGTTTCTTTAAGTTCTTTATTCAAGGCTTCTTGAACAAGTTTTTCAGATTTAGCATCAAGTGCCGACGTTGAATCATCTAAAATCAAGACATTTGGATTTTTAACAACCCCACGTGTGATAGACAATCTTTGTTTTTGACCACCTGAGAAATTATTCCCACGTTCTTCAACTTCTGATTCATATTGTCCGTCTTTTGTCGTGATAAATTCAGCCGCTTGGGCAATTTGTGCGGCACGAGTCATTTCTTCATCGGTTGCATCAGATTTACCTTGTTTGATGTTTCCAGCAATTGTACCAGAGAAAAGAATAGCTTTTTGAAGAACGATAGAAATATTTCTCTTCAAAGTTCCACGGCTAACTGTTTTAAGGTCTTTTCCACCAACTGAAACAGTCCCTTCTGTTGGGTCAAAGAGTCTTGGAATGAGTTGTGCTAAAGTGGATTTACCAGCACCAGTCGCTCCGACAATCCCGACCATTTGACCAGCTTCTACTTCAAAGCTAATATCTTTGAGTGTTGGTTCTTCATCATTAGGATATGAGAATGAAACATGGTCAAATTTAACAGAACCAGAAAGTTCTTCATCTTTCGCATTTTCGTCAAATTTCATAGCTGGGTCTGTTTTCAGTACTTCATTGATACGACCGATTGAGACCATACCACGTGAAGCAAACATTGAAATCATACCACCCATGATGATGGCAAACATAATCATTCCCATGTAAGTCATGAATGTGGCAATCCCACCAATGCTATCTTGGGCAACGGTTGGTGAATCTGTTACAAAAGTTGAAACGAAGTAGATTGCAAGCCAAATCGCTCCTTGAGCAATAACGGTAAAGAGTGGAATCATTGCTGAAAAGAGTTTCCCTACTGCCCAGTTATGGTCGTAAAGTTCGTCAGAAGTTTCATCAAATTCTTTGATTTGATTTTTTTCTTGAACGAAAGATTTAACGACACGTGCGCCACGTAAGTTTTGTTTAGCAATGGCATTAATACGGTCCATCAATTTTTGGAAGGCCATAAAGTGAGGACCCATGCGTCCCATCAATACAGCTGTAACCACAAGGATTAAGACGATTAAAAGAACAGTAATCCACCAAAGTTTTGGAAGAGTTGTAATTGATAGAATAACCGCACCAATCAGAAGGACTGGAATCCGCATCAAAATTTGGAAGACCATCATCATCAAGTTTTGCACTTGTGTAACGTCATTGGTCATACGGACAACAAGGTTTCCGGCATTGAATTTTTCGACATTTTCATAAGAGAATGTGTTAATTTTTTTGTAAGTTGCTTCACGAACGTCCGCCCCAATTTCTTGAGCAATACGTGCTGCTGAAAGGGTACTGAAGATAGCAAAGAGAATCCCTATCCCTGCAACAATCAGCAACTCAACTCCATATACTGAAACTTTGTCAGCCATCTCATGACGGCTATAAGTTGTTGATGACATTACTGTCATAATTCGTTTCATGATTTGGGGCTGGTAAAGCTGTACTCCTGCATAAACAAAGGTTGAAAAGATTGAGAATAAGGCAACCCATTTATGCTTCATGATTGATTTGAAAATCATAAAATTCCTTTCTAGAGTTAAATAATGTAAACTACTTTACATTAAATTGAATTTTCAATTTCATTTTACTTCAAAATAATTTCAATAAATTTTTTGAGAAGATAATTATAACATTATTTTTTTAGTAAACAAGCATTAATTGTTAATGCTGTTAAAGATTACAATAGTTAGTTTCATAAATGGTAAACTAACAAAAATATTGTAACGCTTTTTAAAGTTTAAGTCAACGATTTGCGACCTTATTTATATCTTCTTATGTTTTTATAAATTTAGAATTTAAAGTTAGGAATGAATCGTGAATTTATTTAATCGCTTCACTCTTCTTATTTGCTTCTAAATTTTCAATAATTTTATCGACTCTTGACCAAGATTCAAAGGCAAGTCGCATATTTTCATGACCAATCTCTGTCAGTCGGTAATACTTGCGACGCCCGCCTTGACTTTCATCTCCCCAATAAGAACTGATAATCCCATCCTTTTCAAGTCTTTTAAAGATCGTATAGAGCGTGGCTTCATTAAGTTCCATTTCTCCATTCGAGGCTTCCTTGACTTCTTTTATAATACCATAAACATAATTATCTCCTTGTTTTAGGACATTGAGCAAAATTACATTGGTTTGGGCTCGTAACATTTCTTTTGGTATTTCTGCCATTCTTTTTCCTTTCTATCATTTTAAACAAAGTATATTATACTTCACATTACTATGTAAGTCAAGGTACTTAAACTATTTATATAATATTTTATTTTTGACGACTTTCTACTATATAAGATAAGAAAAAATCATCTCCGTTTTTAAGAAATTAGTCCATCCTTCTTTTTTAATTCTATTTTAAGAGGCCTTATTATAAAAGGTTTTTTTAGTGCTGGAAGCCAACTTTCCTTGAATTTTTTGTTATAATGGAATGATGTAATTTTGGGAGGATTTATATGGCAGCTTCAAGTACAAACAATCTGAAACTCGCTGAAAAAGGAGTTTGGGTTTCTATTCTCGCTTATATTGTTTTGTCTATCGGACAAATTGCTTTTGCGACAATTGTTCACTCTAGCGCTCTTCAAGCCAATGGTTTTAATAATGTGACTGATATTATGGGAAATATCGCAATCTTAATTGGACTTCGAATTGCTCGAATTCCAGCAGATAGTGACCATGTCTACGGTCACTGGAAAATTGAATCTATTGCGAGTTTAATTTCTAGTTTTATCATGTTCTTCGTTGGTTTTGAGGTCTTACGTGAAACCGTGATGACTCTACTATCCGGAAAAGAAGAAACCATTGATCCACTAGGAGCGCTTGTTGGTTTATTTTCTGCCTTTGTCATGCTCGGAGTTTATCTTTATAATCGTGATTTGGCTAAAAAAACGAACTCTCAGGCTCTCTCTGCAGCAAGTAAGGACAATCTTTCTGATGCGGTAACTTCTATTGGAACTGTGGTCGCTATTTTAGCAAGTAGCATTGGCTGGGAGTGGCTCGATACTGCTATGGCAATCATTATTTGTGGTTTTATTTTAAAAACTGCTTATGATATTTTCCACGAATCAGTTTTTAGTCTTTCTGATGGCTTTGATGAAAATCTTGTTAAGAAATATAGAGAGGCTATCTGTTTAGCTCCAAAAGTTAAAGGCGTTAAACTCGTTCGCGGTCGTTCGTATGGAAGCAACATTTTTCTTGACGTTGTGGTTGAAATGTCTCCTGATTTAAGTGTTTATGAAAGTCATGAAGCGACAGAATCTATTGAAAAAATGTTGATTGATGGTTTTGGGGTCTATGATGTTGATGTTCACGTCGAACCTGCTGCTTTACCTGAGGAAGAACACTATGCTAGCCGTTCACTTGAGCTTTTAGCAAAAGAAGAACAATTTTTGAATCATCAAAATTTGCCAAAATTGACTGATGAAAAGTATCAGGAAATTCTTGCTGATGGAAGAATGATAAATGCCAGTGAAAAATTGAATACTTTCGGACAAATTACTGACAAAAATTCTGTCAGTAAAAATAATGAATCTGGAAATCTCCTATCTAGTCGGTCAGTAATTCCTTTGGCCATAAATCATTATAAAGCTTCACAAGTCAGTAAAAAAACATTTATTTTAACTTATGACTACTGGCAAAATGAGCAAAATT
>NZ_BCVK01000084.1 GCF_001591705.1 Lactococcus cremoris subsp. cremoris NBRC 100676
TTCTAATACCATTCTTGCTTCGTTTATAAATGGACTATCTGTACCAGGAGAAGAAGTACGAGAATTCATAGATATATGATTGCTGCCTGATAAATCAGCATTAAATGGCGTATATGTAAATTCAATAGACTGTATTCTTCGTCCAGAAGTGTGATAAATATAATCTAAATTTTTAACAATTTGAGTTCCTTCAGGAGTATTTAATTCTGATATTTCTTTAACCGCAGTTTCTAAATATTTTTTACGATTTTTTCTGAGGTCAAATACCTCTTTGGTGTTAAAGGAGTCTTCTTGAGTCTTCAATATTTTAAGTATTTTTTTATCAAAATCATCAATTCTCATTTTTGTACCTTTTGGAAAACTCCTAAACTCGCTTATAAAGCGGTAAACACGTTTGGAGTACTTAGATGGCAGACTATTGTTGATTCCTCTGTTATATTGTAAGTGTTTAACCGTTCTCCAATCTTTGGAATTGATTAAGTCATAAACATATAGCGGTTTATCAATCACATGCCCTTTTGCATCAACTTGTTCTGAACTAATTTGAGCATTAGAAATTGTGAGTTTTACTTCTTTTTTAGTACCATCAAAATCAATTACACTGAAAATATTTATTGTTTTCCATGATTTGGGAGTGCCATCATCATTTGTTTCTCTTACTTGATAGTATGAGAAATTTTTCAATGCCTCGTTTAAATCATACATTATTTTTTGTAGCCGTTTACCATTGTAGAGCGATTTCACACCATTTTTACGTGTTACCCACAATCCACCTAATTCCGCTAATTCCTGATAAGAAAATGTTACTGGTTCACTCCCGTTATAACGGTCTCTCAGCTCTCCAAGTATAGCATAAGTAATATTTTCACTTGCAGCATTTATGTCTTCAGTAGAGAACATCTCAGGCAATTGACGGCTGTATTTAATATCTTTTCTAAATTTATCTTCACTATCAAGTTCATCAAGTAAATCGTAACTTTGCATTTTAACCCCTCTTTCAGTATCAAGATAAAATAATATCTGATTTAATCGTAAAAATTGTGTATTTTTCGTTCAATTCATAGAAGAAAGATAGAAAAACTTATATAAAATACAACATTTTTACGTCATAACCTTTGTTTTTATTAATATATACTATTTTTTTATTCTTGTCTAGTAATAATACAACATTTTTACGATTTACAGCAACATTTTTACGTCACAAGCAACATTTTTACGGTTATATACAACATTTTTACGTCATAGGTACACAATTTTTACTCCCTAATACGCAATTTTTACGACGTATGTACAACATTTTTACTCCCCAGTACAACATTTTTACTCCTCAGTACAACATTTTTACTCCTCACTACAACATTTTTACGATATTAATAGCTATAAACCGTATGGTTAAGCCTTAAAATAGCCCCTTAATTGTAACTGTAACTATAACTTTATATATATAACTATAATTCTTATTCTATAATAAAATAACTAACGAATTTTCAGAAAAAAATAAAAGGAGCTAAAGCTCCAAATTTTTAAATAAAAAATCTATTTCAATTGGAGTAAATGCAGCAACTACTTTCCCAATAATCCTTGGGTTATCATCCCAATATAATTTTATATCTGGAAATTTTCTTTCTCCGTTTTGACCCTCTTCTATATTTAAAGACTGTAGAAGAAGTCCATCTTCCTCTACAGTGACACATTTTATAAAACCATTTCCCATAGAAACATTATCTACTGCACAAACTTGACCATCATAATCAGGAGAACTTTGATATTTTATTAGCGCAGTTTGACCATAATGAAATTCTGGTTCCATTGAGTCCCCTTTAATTGGGATGCCTATATCATAATTAACCTGTTTATCCCAATACACAGTACATGTTTCAATATTATCAGTATAACCTTCACCTAAACCTGCAGATAATGCTTGCTCAGTCGCTTGCTTATATGGGATTAAAGAATTTCTAAAATGAATTATGTTTTCTTGTTCCTTTTGGCTTTTTAATTTATCCTCAGCATAATTAATTGTTTGTTGTTTATTATCATCTGAGAGTTCTTGATAAATTGGCAAAATTTCTGTATCTGTTAAATATTCAAATGAAACATTTAGTGCATCAGCTAATTGTCTCAAATTTTTATCTTTAGGGTTTCTGGACCAATGTCAAATATTTAGACACAAAATGAGCTATATTTTCTTAAAATAATTTTCTTCTTTCTAATTTGGAGTTAAACCATTGTTGGCGGAATGAGGATTATAATTGTTATAAAATTGTTCGATGTATTCAAAGCAAGAGAGTTGAACTTCTTGAATGGAGTGATAAGTTCTGCGATTAATTTCTCGTTGTTTAAGATACTTGAAAAAGACCTCAGTAACGGCATTATCATAGGGATATCCAGGCTTGGAGTAAGAAGCAAGCAATTGATGCTCATCTAATAACTTTCTAAAGGAAGCTGATTTAAATTGGCTCCCTTGATCCGAATGAAAGATAATTGGTTCCTTAGGCTTTCTCTTATTCAAAGCTATTTCAAGAGTGTCACAGGCAAGTTGAGCATCAATCTTATCACTTACTTTCCAAGCAATACATTTCCTTGAGTAGAGGTCAAGAATAGCACAGAGATAAACATGTCGCTTAGGTCCTATAGAGATATAAGTGAAATCTGTTGTCCAAACTTGATTTGGGGAGTTCGGGTTAAATTCTTGTTTAAGCAGATTATCAGAAGAAAATACAGGAGATTTCTTTGATTTAAAACGAGGTTTGATGGTTGACATTTTAGGGAGTGTCATAGACTTGAGAAGTCTTAAGATACGGCCTTCAGAAATATTAACGCCATAATCACGCAGAAGAATGATTTTAAAAGCTCTCGTTCCAATTCTTTTCTTGGCTTTCATATAAATCTCAAGGAGTAATTTTCTCAAGCGTTGATTTTCTACTTCACGCTTCGAAGGCCTCTTGTTTATGAAGTTATAGTAGGTGGAACGATTGACATGTAAAACACGACAGAGCATAACTGTCGTGTGTTCAAATCGGAGTCTATAGATGGCTTTCACTCTTACTTGGAGTTTTGCATGAATATGGCACTCGCTTTTTTTAAGATCAGATTTTCCTCTTCTAATTGTGCATTTCGCTTTTGTAATTCTTGAATTTGCTTGGCAGTCATTACTGTATTGTCTTCCAGTTTAACTTGAGAGAATTGCTTAATCCACTTAGAGAATGCTGTTTGAGAGACGCCATAGTCTTTACAGAGTTCGGATTGAGTTTTACCAGTTTGATAGAGATTAACGAGCGATTGTTTGAAATCCTCGTCGTAACGTTTAAAACCTGACATAAAAGTCCTTTCATTTTTGTGTCTTAATAGACAGATTATAACACACAATTTTCTCTCCACTTTTATAGTATAGCTCCAAGGTTTGCAAAAGAACGTCTCTCCGCTTTATGACGAGTTAAAAGAATTAAGAGGATTGAATGGGGTCAAAGACCACTTGTCTTATGTATCTAGCAAACAAGAAGCCTATTCTAAACGCAATGTAGCGAAGTATCTGAAAAAAGCAATCGAGCAATATCTATCTACGGTTAAAAGGCAGGAATTAGACCATGAGTAAGAATGTAAAAACCATAAAAGAGCTGGCTGACGAATTAGGCACTAATAAAACTAGAATTTCAAGAATAATAAACAAAAATTCAATCCCAACTCAAAAAATAAAAAATAAAATTGTGTTAGAGGACAATTCAGTAAGTCTTATCAGACAGTATTTTAAGAACGAAACCGTCAGTATTCTTAGAACAGAACTTGATAAAGCCCATTCTCATATAGAAAAGTTAAGCAATCTTTCAGACCAGCAACAACGATTAGCTTTGCAGGATAAAAAATTACTGGAAGAATACAAGGCAGAGAATGATAGCTTAAAAGCCCTTAAAATGCCCACAGAGGATACAAAAGAGGAACAGGTGAATAGTCAACCAAAAGAAGAAGTTAAAGCTCTTAAATTTGAAATACGATCCTTACAGGAGGAATTAAACAAACAAAAGATACATTCACAAGAGGAACGAGAAAAATTAAAAGCAGAATTGACAACTCCTAAAAAATGGTATCAATTTTGGAAATGACAAAAAGCCTATAAAATGAGATTGTAGGCTTTTTATTATTCAAGTGGCATAATTCTACTCAAAACCATTTAAAAGGGCTTAAAAGGCAAAATATAAGCTTATAGGACTATTCCAAGCATTAAAGGGAGTGAAAAATTCATTTTTCAATTTCTTTAGTGCTTTTTCGTTGGTTTGCTCAACGACAGGAGCATTATTTTTTACAAAGTAAAAAATAGAGTTTTTTTAAAACTCAATCAAGTCGCTAGGTCTAAAATTTAAAAACCAAAATTTAAGATCTAGCAGCTTGATTATTTAATCGTCTAAATTTCAAAGTCATCATCACGTGCTTTGTGTTTTGGACTTTGATTTTTTTGATAGTCTTCTAATCGCTGTTCTGATTTTTGATAGTATTGAATGTTTTTATCGACTTTATATAAAGTATCTCGCAAATCATCACGTTCTTTTGTTAAGCTTTTAATGGTATCTCTGATTGAGGTATCTTCATAAGGTAACGTTTTTGTTGTTTCCACGTATTCTAAAATCTTTGTGTCTAGCTTGTCTAATTGATGTTGTGTTTCTTGATAGGTGGCTTTTAACTCTTCTCCTATGGTTTCAAAACTTCTATCAAAACCAAGCCCTTGACTGATTAAGAAATCGAACTCATGAAAGACTTGTTTGAGTTTGATATTGACATTGTCAGAATAAAGAGGGATATTTCCACTTTGTCTTTGTAAATTTTTAGCAACGGTTGCCCCAACCATGATTTTATGGTTTGCCGGACTTTTTTTATCAATATACGAAAAGCGGTCGCCCTTTTTAATAAATATTTTATACTGTCCGTTTTCTAATTTATCAACACAGCGTGCAGGTATCTTAATCGTTGCTTCATTATCAAATGCAGTATCAATGGTTACAACTAAATCTTTTTCAGTTTCTTTTGTTACTTGCCAATGTTCGAGTAACATTTCAATTTCTTTTTCTTGTCCTTTTTCTTGAATGCTTTCTTTGTCTTTCCAAAGTTTCACGACTTCCTCAACTGAATAACCAATGGTGTTTCTTTCTATCCGTTCTTTGAGATTTTCCTTTAAAAATTTATCATTTTTTAAACTTCTATCTCTAATTTTTTTGGTTTGTTCGCTTCCCTCTAAAAGATAAGTGGTATATTTTTTTGTGTCGTCTACTTTTAAATTTAAGGCTCTTGCTTTTGTTTTAAAATCTTCCCAAGTGTGAGAATGGTTCATTAAAAATTCAAGTTTGTTTTTAATCTCTTTTCGGTAAGAATTTTGAGCAAGATAGACCAAATAATTTTTGTGAGAATTCCCTAACTTTTTTTCAGGACGGACAATAATTTTACAACCATATGCTTTAGAAATCTTATCAGAAATTTCTTTCAATCGTTCCAAATCATTTTTATTTTGATGAAATTTATTTAAAGTTAAAGGGTCAGTTGCATTAAGCACAATATGATTATGGAGGTGTGGCTTATCGGTATGAGTGGCAATAATAAATTCCGCAGAACTTCCTAGATATTCTTTCATGGTTTTTAAACCAATTTCATGAACTTGTTCAGGCGTTAAATGGTCATCAGGAGAAAAAGATTGTACAAAATGATAGCCGAACCTTTCATTTTTTTGTGGCTTGTTTTTTAAAGTGTTTGCCATTGTTCGTGTCGCTAACATTTCATCACAGGTTGAATGAATATCTAAAATGTTTTGACCGGAAACATATTCAAAGTCATTTGTTTTTTCAGGGTTCATCACATAATCAATGAGTTGGTTTAAATCTTTTGAAGAATGAACCGTTCCGTTCGATTGTTTCGGCATATAAATCACTGTCATTTTTTCTAGCCCTCCGAAATATAATGAACCACTTCTTGAATTTTTTCTTCCAAATTTTCTAATTGCTTTTGATAATCAGACATCCATTCTTTTGTCTGATTATTTTTATTTTCGTTTAAATGTTTAGCAATTTGATTGATATTATTTCCGATACGTTTTAGTTCAGATTTTGTCGCAGAAATTTCAGAAATAATATTTTTATATTCTGAAAAATCAATAGAAAAAATCTCTTTATTGCAACAAGCTCGTCTAGCAAAAATAGAAAAATTAGTGATACCAGTTTTCCTCATCATCAATTTAATTCTTTCGTTCTCTTTTTCATTTACACGAAATTTTTTCTGTATACTTCTCTCACGATTTTCAATTATTTTCATCTTGTCAACCTCACAAATATCTGTCAACTCTAAAAGCTCAAAATAGGGGGTTAGTGTCTTTAGCGAGCTTCGCAAGTGTGTACACACTTGCAGTAAAAAGTATTCATCTTTGACTCACAAAACCTAAAATTTCCAATTTTATTTTTGTTCGTTTCAGACGAATATTTTTATTTTTGGTGGTGTCCCCCAATCCCCCTTTTTGAAAAAAATTAGAGCTTAATTTCAAATTCTTTTAAGACATTTTCGTATCAATTTTTGACTTCAAAACACAAATTTTTAACTTCATCTTCGGTCAAAGTTTGAACCTATTTTTTTGCGTGAATGTAATTATTTAATTCTTCTTTATCAATTAAATCTAATTGTTCATGTATCATTTCTTCTAACCTCTCTATCAATACTTTTTTTGGAGTTGGAAATTTATTTGTCAGTTGAATGGCTTCTAAAATTTCACGTCCATAAAATTCAGTTTCTGTAAAATCTTCGCCTTGATAGTTAATCATCATTCATTTTCTCCTTTGATTTTATTATTTGAAAGTTTATCATTTTTTAGTTCAGTTTCTTGTGGTTTTTTTCAGATAACTTTGTTTTTGCCTTATCAATTCTTTCTTTCATTGTCATTGATTTTTTCGGTACAGGAGCAACATATTTTTCTAATTCAATATCAATTTTTTCAATTAATTCTTTTGCGGTTGCTTGAACATTTTTCATCACATTTTCTAATTGTTCATCAGAAATTTTATCAAAGCCCCAAGAATTTAAATAGCCGATTGAATAATCTTTTGTGTCAATATTTAAATGATTAGCAACGACAAAAGCGGTAGATTCTGCTTCCAATTCTTGTAAAGCATATTTTTCAGAACCGAAAACTTCTTGACTCTCTTTGTGCAATTTTGAATGAGTGATTTCATGCAATAAAGTTTTAATTCTTTGATAACCTTTTAAGTCCGGACTTAAACAAATTTCTTTCGTTGTAGGGGAGTAAAAATCATTTGCCCCAGAACACATTTCTGCTGTTTCTAAAACCTTAATTGGTACATCACTTGCCTTTGTGATTGAGAAAAATAATTTGCGATTATCATCAGGGTTGTCCGGCACATAAGCAACTGGTTTTGGTAAATTTTCATACTCAACAGCCGAAAGTGCCCAAAGCAAAGAAAGTCAAAATTATTTAAAAGGAAAAAAGAGACATCTCCCTCTAAAATCGGCGCTAAAAGATTTCAAAA
>NZ_BCVK01000085.1 GCF_001591705.1 Lactococcus cremoris subsp. cremoris NBRC 100676
TCAATCTCTTCTCCATTTGAATCTAAATAACTAATTATATGATTAGTTTTTTTGATTTCTTTCTCAATCATTGCCACATAGATATGTCTTTGATTCCTTATCAAATTATTAACAGTCTCTTTAAGACCATAATAGTCATCTTTATTACCTAACATTGATAGAATCGAGCTTTCTTTTATCGCATTCTCCAAGATATCTTTCTTTTTAGCCTTATCAAATTCAGAATCACTTCCAAACCCCAACATCAAAGCTAAAATTCTAGATATTGTAAATCCTTTACGTAATTCATCCTGATTACGAGCTACCTCTTGATTAATTAGTTCTTGAATACAATTAATCTCATTTGTCCAATCTAGAGGCTGACCACCATTATTTTTATAAGGATTATAAACCTCTGTATTACAATTATAATTAGTTAAAATGAATTTTGCTTTTTGATTCTTTTTACCTGCTATATATTCAACTGATTCAAACTTTTCTTCAAGTGCTTTAATTACTGATTTTTTTGTTTTGGTTTGCATTTTTCCATATTTTTTAATTGATTGAACACTGGACTCTGTCAACAACCAATCGTATTTTTCAACCAATTCATTTACTGTAATTTCTAAAATTTTTCCTTTTTTAATTTCTTCCATAAATTTACTCCTCCTAAATTTTTTACACTTTTTTCTTTTATATTTATAACCACAAGGTCAAAAGATTGCGATTGGAAAAGCTGGGCTAAAGCCCTTGGGCGCTTTTCTGTCAATCGTCTACTCATATTCGCAGTCTACGACCGCTCATATTCGTAGGACAAATTTTGTTAGTCTTCTAAATTAATAAGTTTTAATTAAATAGGTGTGCCTGTCAGTTACCTTACAGAGTATTCTTGTTAGGTAATGGAAAGGCTCACCTATTTATTATTAATTAAATGTAAAATAAACAAATTTGTCATTTTTGTTCGAACGTGAGCTTGCTCATGTGAGGACGAAAATACGGTGCTGGAAAAGCGACAGGGGAACATAGTTCCCAGCTTTTCAAACCGTGTCTCTTTTGACCTTATCTTTTAAACTTAAACATAATTAATCAATCAATTAGTCTTAAACCATTATTTTTTCTGTATTTCTTAATTACATTATTAATAGATTGGTTTTGTTCTTCGTTAAAAATAAAACTATGATATTTTAATACCTTTTTGTTTGGGTCATAAAGCGTATATGATTTAACAACTAGTCCTGATTTTTTCATTTGTTATTCTCCTTTATTAATTTAATTTATTATTCTTCACCTATATTCTTTATAGAGTTCAATACTAATTTTTTCAAATCGGAATCCTTTATGACTTTTGTGAATTTTGTTGAGTGCTTGACGGATTCCAAGAGAACTAAATCCAAATTCACTTTCTCTTTCACATTGTTTACTATTACGGTATACACCTACAATCTCATTTATATAATCTAAAACTAGGAAGGGATTGAGCCTTTGTTTACTTACTGATTCTTTCATCTCGTCTGTCCAAGTTGTCATATTTTACCTGCTTTCTTTTTATTGTAGAAATTATAGAAACAAAAAAACATAAAATAACCCAAAAAAATATATTTATATAAGACTAACCAAAGAATGGCTGGACTTCTAAAATATTTTACGTTTATTTTATGTTTAGTTTTATGTTTAGTTTTATGTTTAGTTTTATGTTTAGTTTTTTTAGTTAATAGCCGAATTTTTCTTCTAAATTAACTATACTACTATTATATCATAATTTGTATCATTTGTCAAGTAAATGTTATATTTAAATAAAATACGGTATTATATACATCTTTTTGACAAAGCCTAAAAAACAATGATATCTTTTTCTTACATAATATTTTATTTTCCAAAGATTAGTTTTTCTAGTCGTGCTTGTTTTATTTTAATGATTATATCTCCTCCCTCTCTTAAACCGTGAACGCTTGACTCATAAATAAAAGCTAAATCTCCAATAAGGCAATTACCAATGTCTTGGCAAGCTGTCTTTATTGAGTCGTAAGAGATTCCTAGTTCAATTCTTGGTTGTGATTTGCCTTCATCTTATTTCGTTCTGTTTATATACATTCAAGTGTATACAAACAGGTATGTATATTAGAATAGATATTAAAGAATACCCGAATTGCTAGTTGATTATTTAGCCATGACTTGATACCCGATAGAATATCTTAAAGTCTCTGGTTCCAGTGATTTAGCTGATTTTAACAGTAAAGAATACGCTAAAAGTATCATCTCTAATTTCAATTGAAAACCTTGAAGCGATCGACTTTTACAACGCTCAGCTCCTAGATTTGTCAAAAAAGAGAAAACTCGCTCAATCACTTTTCTACGTTTTGAAAAATTAGGGAAAAGGATTTTCTTTTGCTTCATGTTCTTCCTGACAGGTGTCATTAGATCAATTCCTTTTAATTCCAGCCTATCATGCAGTGACTGACCTAGATATCCCATATCTCCAAGGACTGTTGGTGTCCCAAATTGACTCAACACTTCCTCGGTCATTGAACTATCAGCCATTGAAGCAGGAGTAATTGTGTAGTCTATGACGTAGCCTGATTCACTGACTAAAGCATGACATTTACATCCATAGAAGTACTGTCCCTTTGTAGCATTGTAGCCAACATTTGCATAATCTCCAAGACCTTTGCTTCTGAAATTACGAATCGGCTGACACAAAGGAATGGGGAAGCTGTCAATAATGGATACACTAATTCCTTCAACCTCTTTAAAGACGAGTGCTTGGCGAATGACTTGGATACTCGGTAAGAGGGCATTACAACGGCGGACAAAGCGAGAATATTCTAGGAAATTAGGAAATAAACTTTGAGCCAATTGGTGCTTAGCTTTAAGCGTTTCACTAAAATGCAGTACGCCCCATAGGTAACAAGCGATAACTAAGCAATCTGATGTTGCGAGATGGACGTTTTTTCGGTTTTGAACCTCAAGGGGAACACTCGTTTGATAAAGCGTCTCTTACCAGAATATAATCGTTCTCTCCCATTATAATCTTTATCACAATCATATTCTGATGAGATTCCTGCCAAATCAATAATTACTATATCATAGTCCAACAAAGAATTATAAGAACTAAATGGTATTAAATCTATATTTTTAAAATTCATATGAGAAAATTTTAGTGATACCCCAACAATTTTATTCTTCATAATAACTTCCCTTACACTGACTTTCATTAGAATTCATTAATATTATACCATACATCTCCTCTTCTTACCTCTCTTGATTTCAATAACTCCATCTCACTAGTAATAAATTATATAGTGTTTTTTTGTAAAAATTACTTCGAGGCATATATACCATATCAGGTAACTTTATCTCCTAGCAATGAGGGTCATCTTTTGTATAAACATATTTATTATTAAATGTCCACAGACCAAAATCAATACAAGATTTAACTAATAATTTCACAAATTTTCTATCAATCTAATTAAACATTTTTCCCAAAAAATATGGTACTTGAAACATAAAGGATATAAAACCAATTCACATTCATTTTATAGATATAATAATTCAAAAATTATTGTTTTCTAGTAGGTTATCCCATCCACACTATCTAAAAATTTATTTTAATCTAAATTCTGTAAAGGACTGTATTTAATGACTTTGGTAATTTCATTCTCGATATTTAAACTCCTAAGATATATCTCAGTAGTCTTGATGCTAGCGTGTCCCAGTAACTTTTGAATCATATAAATATCAACATTCTCACGTACTAATTTTTGAGCAAAATAATGTCTAAATGTATGAGGTGAGATACGGATACTGTCACGAATGTTCACCGCTTTTCCTATTTTATATATTTCTTTTTCTGCTAGCCTATAATCATATTTTTTTCCAAATTTAGTTACAAATATATTTTCAATGGGTACTATCCCATTACTTGAAAAATAATTTTCTTTTGCCCTATTGTATTTCAGATACTGTTTATAAACAAGTGGTGAACAATGAACAATTCTATCTTTTTTCCCTTTACCACTTTTTATGATAATTTGAGAATCATTAATATTTTCTAATTTTAGACTCAATGCTTCATTTATTCTCATACCAGTGTCTGTAAGTATAAGTAACAGCAAGTAATTTCTCTCATTCACAAATTTTGTACAAAATCCAGTTCGTCCCTTACCAGTTTTCTTGATGGTATTAAAGGTTCTTTTTCTGGTATATTGGAGCATTGTTTTTATCTCTGAATCTGTAAATGTATTTACAATCGTCTTCTTCTCTTTAATCCATTTAACACGGTGTATAGGTGCTTCCTCATACCTAATGTATTCTTCATTAATACAATATGAAAATAGCGCCCTAATAACCCTTAAATGACCATTAACAGTTGTCTCAGAGTAACCACATTCTAATCTATCAACTAAATATTTTTTTATGTGAATTGGTTTGATTTCGTTAATATTTAAAATATCATTTTGGCACAAAAAAACAGAGAAAACCCTCAATGTTTTTTCTCTGAATATAATTGTATTTTTCGACAATCCTCTTGCTTTATTATCAAAAAGCATTTCTTGAATTGCTGATTGGATTGAAATTTCCATGTTGTTTTCCTCTGTTTTTACTAGATTTAACAACAATAAATAATTTTTCAAAAACGGCTTAGATACCGTACTAAATGTCCTTTTTTAGTCTTTACTAATCCTATCAAAACAGCCATAAACCTAGTGATAGAAGTTTATCTAATTCCCAAAGCAATACGGGCGTAGCGGCTCATTTTATCTACTGTCCAAGCTGGATACCAAACCAAATTTACTTTGATTTCACCAACTTCTGGTACTTCTTTCAAAGCATCATGGATTTGCTCCGTCAACAAATCTGCCAATGGACAACCCATTGTGGTCAGTGTCATTTTAATTTCAGTAAATCCGTTATCTTCAAAGCTAATTTCATAAACTAATCCGAGGTTGATAATATCAATCCCAAGCTCTGGGTCAATGACGTTTTCAAGGGCAGAGAGAATTTTGTCCTTGATTTCATTCACTTGCTCTTCTGTGTATTTATCTGCCATTTTATCTCCTTAGGCTATCATAAAAAGCAAACCTTTGTAAGGTGAACGAGCTTGCTTTCTAGGACGATTCCAAATTGTCAAATTCTTTTTACAGCTTTATTTTACCAAATTTATTTTAAAATTTCTAGACAAAAAATTACTGACAGGTAAAAATTCAGTCTAGAAAATTTCTGTCAGTAATTTTTATATTAAGCAAAGCGTGAGAATTTTTTGAAGAAACTCAACATGAATGTAAAGACGGCGATAATAACCACAAAGAGAATTGCTTCAGGTAAAATCGCGCCATTCAAGCCAATTGTTTCACGTAGCATCTTTAATCCATAGGTCATTGGCAACCATGGACTGATGACTTGATAGATCTTAGGAGCTAATTGTAATAATGGATAAGTTCCAGCGCTTGTCGCTAATTGCAACACAAGAACGACAATCATGACAAACTCACCTACTTTTCCTAAAGCCGTTAAGAAGAAAGTATTTATAGCCATGTAAGCAAAACTTATCAAAAGAACGACTAATAGCATTTCCCACCAATGATTTGGACTCAAACCAAGAAGTGCCACTGCTCCCCAGACAATGATTCCTTGCAAAAGTGCAACCAAACCATTTGTGCCAATCTTAGCAAACATAAATTCGCGTCCTGATTTCCATTTTTCTCCTGAGAAACCAACTCCAATTACGACATTAGTGGCAAGCGCCCCAATAAAGAGTGCAACATTAATCATATAAGGAGTCATCCCAGCACCATTTACTGGCACATTATCATGGTCAGTATGTTTAAGTTTCAGTGGAGCTGCTACTTTTTTAGCATTTTCGTCAGTAGAATTTGTTGCTGACAGACTATCATCAGCCTTAGTTAAAGCTGTTGATAAATCAGTAGCACCTGTATTTAAAGTTCCCAAACCATTAGTTAAGCTTGAGCCACCATTTGCCAACTGTTGTGAACCCGTTGAAATTTGCTTTGCACCACTTGCCAATTGGTTTGAGCCAGAAGTTAATGATGGACCATTCGCTTGTAGTTGAGTCAATCCTGAAACTAATTGCATGGTTCCACTTTGCAAGTCTTTTGATTTACTTGCCAATTGTTGAGCACCAGCGTTTGCCTTAGCTACTCCGTCAGCATATTGGGTAAAGCCAGAACTCAATTTTTGTCCACCAGAGGTGAGTTGACTATTGAATGTTGTCAAACCAGTGTCTAGTTTATTCATTCCTGGTAAAATTTGACTATTCAAGCTACTATTCACACTATTTAAACCTGTAGAAAGGTCAGTGATTGTTTGACTTGCCCCTGGAACTAATGTTTTAAGATCAGCA
This sequence comes from Lactococcus cremoris subsp. cremoris NBRC 100676, assembly GCF_001591705.1. Taxonomy (GTDB): domain Bacteria; phylum Bacillota; class Bacilli; order Lactobacillales; family Streptococcaceae; genus Lactococcus; species Lactococcus cremoris. The sequence goes on from NZ_BCVK01000085.1 coordinate 6,338, forward strand.
ATTTTTCCAAACATTGGTAGTAGACTTGTAAGACTATTTTTGACCCCTGTAATATTCTCATTTAATGATAGTAAATCAGCTTGAACCGCTCCGGCACCAACAGAATTATCTAATGCATTTCTTATATCTGTTTTCTGACTTTCGGTTAAAGTTTTAAAAGTCTCAGTACTTTCAACTGCTGCCTTAGTGGCTGCCACTTGATCATTAGCTAAATTTGTAACCGTAGCTCCAAGACCTTCCAAGTTTTTTTGGACATTAGCAGCCAAATTTGGGTCAATCGTATTATTTTGTAACTCTTGATTTAATTCAGTAAGACCATTTTGCACAGCACTAATATTTTGCTGTTGAGTTTCGGATAAAGTTGTTTTTTGAGCCATTTGACTTAAGCCTTCGGATAGTTGTTGCACACCCGATTGCAGTTGACTCACCGCTTCTGTACTTTGAGAAATCTGTGAAATTCCTGCTGACAGATCTTTAGATTTATCAGCCAAAGTTTGGGTTCCCTCAGCTAATTGTTGAGTTCCACTGACAAATTGGGCAGCACCTGAAGAGACTTGTTGTCCTCCATTTGCAGCTTGATCCACTCCTAAAACAAACTTATTTAGGCCAAAATTCAAACTATCAGCGCCATCATTAAAAGTTACACTAGAAGAGGACAAAGTGTTCAAATTATTAGTCAATTCTTTGGAACCTGACAGCGCTGACGAAGTCCCATCAGCTAATTTATTTGATCCGTCAGAAGCTTCTTTCATTCCCGACTTCATATCACCAAGTTTAGCAAATATTTCTTTTGTATACCCGAATTGCTAGTTAAGTTCATTGGAAAATAAATAAGTCGTGCTATCCTAATCTTAAACCACTAAGCATTAGAAAGCGTACGACTTATATGACTTATAATAGCACACTTCCAAAAGTTTTTGTTTATTTACTGACAACCATTGAGACGCTTTATCAAACGAGGGTTCCCCTTGAGGTTCAAAACCGAAAGAACGTCCATCTCGCAACATCAGGTTGCTTAG
>NZ_BCVK01000086.1 GCF_001591705.1 Lactococcus cremoris subsp. cremoris NBRC 100676
AAATAGCTATAAATAAGAGGAAACCTAAGGAACCAATTATTTTTCATTCGGATCATGGAAGCCACTTTAAATCAGCTTCCTTTAGAAAGTTATTAGATGAGCATCAATTGCTTGTTTCTTACTCCAAGCCTGGATATCCTTATGGTAATGCCGTCACTGAGGTCTTTTTCAAGTATCTTAAACATCGAGAAATTAATCGCAGAACTTATCACTCCATTCAAGAAGTTCAACTCTCTTGCTTTGAATACATCGAACAATTTTATAACAATTATAATCCTCATTCCGCCAACAATGGTTTAACTCCAAATTAGAAAGAAGAAAATTATTTTAAGAAAATATAGCTCATTTTGTGTCTAAATATTTGACATTGGTCCATACTTCTAAGTTAGAGCCGTCATCTCGTGTTATAGGAATAGAGCCGACACCCCCTGCCCCTACCAATAAAAGTTGAGCATCATAAGGCGTTTTAATCCTCTGAACTTCTTGAATCACTAAGCCAAATTCAACATCAGACAAAGGTTTGCCATTTAATTTATAAGCATTATTTTCATTAAGCACCTCACGCCAGTGTCCCTCTAAGACCTTAATAGAGACATAAGATAAATCTTTACGATAGGTCCATCCTTCTGCTTCTAGTTTTTTGATCAAAGCAGCTTCAAATTTTGCTTCTGCCATTCTTTTCTCTTCCTCCCACTGTTACTTGATCTTCGTTATTCATATTTTATCAATTTATTATCATTATAGGAAAGATTTTATTGAGTCAGTAAAGAAAACTGAGCCCTAAGGGAGAATAAAGTCAATGAAAACATTAATCCATAGATTTGTTTCCAAAATATAAAAACACCTCTAGGAATAGACGTGTTTTTATATTTTAAAAAAAACGTGACGAAGGACAAAGTGCTTATTTATTTTTTCAATAGAGTCAAGAAGCAACATTCCGACAGTCAGAAAAAGCACTGATAATATAAACCCTAGGATAAAATTAAAAAAAGGAACACCGATATTTTCTATTTTTTTAAAACCAAATCTGATAACCTTATTGAAAGGAACCAAGCCAACGCCTGTCCTCCAAAAGACATTTGATTCATTCTTTGATAGGCTCGCCTTATGTATTTATCCATTATTTCTCCTCGTTCTCTTTCAAATGATAATATGCTTAACTCTATTATACTAAAAGCATAGGAAGGATGTTGAATCACTAAAGATTTTCCATAACAATAACATTTTATCAGTTTTAATGTCTTTTTTATTGTTTTTTACTCTAAAAAAAGATATAATATCAGCAAAACTGATATTTTTGATTTAGGAGGAACAATGGAACAATTAAAATTAAATAAATACTTTGACTACTCGCTTGAACCACGTCGTGCCATCCTCTTTCAAGATGTCAAGTCTAATTATGCTTCAATTGAATGCGTTCAGCGAAATTTAAATCCTCTGACCACTTCTCTTTGTGTCATGAGTCGAGCAGATCATTCTAAAGGGTTAACGCTTGCCTCTAGTCCAACCTTTAAAAAAGTTTTTGGTATGAAAAATGTCAGTCGTGCCAGCGATTTACCTTTTCTTATAGAAACACGAAAGTTCAATTATCCGCAATGGTATCGAACACATACAGACATTCATGGACAGCGAACTGAACCAACTTTGCAATATGTCGCTTTTATTGAGTCTTGGGCGAAACGCACGTGGATTGTTCCTCCACAAATGCAGCTCTATGTGGACTATAAAATTGAAGTGACAGATATACTGACCAATTATACGTCAATTGATGAGATTCACTCCTACTCGATTGATGAATCTTTTTTGGATATCACAGAATCATTGAACTTCTTCTTCCCTGAGATTAAAAATCGTTATGAACAGATGAATCGAATTGCTTTAGACTTGCAACGTGAGATTCGAGATAAACTAGGACTATATGTGACTGTTGGGATGGGAGACAACCCCTTGCTTGCAAAACTTGCAATGGATAACTATGCCAAGCACAATGATAATATGAGAGCCCTAATCCGTTATGAAGATGTCCCTAATAAACTATGGACAATTCCTAAGATGACAGATTTCTGGGGAATTGGAAAGCGAACTGAGAAACGATTAAACAAACTTGGAATCACTTCTATCAAAGAGCTTGCGAATGCTGACCCACTTCTCCTTAAACAAAAATTGGGAACAATTGGACTTCAGCATTTTTTCCATGCTAACGGAATCGATGAAAGCAACGTAAGAGAAAAATATACTCCAAAATCTACTAGCTTCAGCAATTCTCAAATTCTGCCACGTGACTATCATAAGCAAAGAGAAATTGAACTTGTGATTAAAGAAATGGCTGAGAACTTAGCGATAAGATTGAGAAAGGGCGGAAAACTAGCAAGCAATCTTTCACTTTATGCAGGTGCTGCTTCTACTTCTGAATACTCTTCTGTTAAGGTTTCTCGCAATATTGAAGCCACGCAAAACACAGAGGAATTGCAAGACCTCGCAATCTCTTTATTTCGTGAAAAGTACCAAGGGGGAGCGATAAGACAAATAGGGATAAGCGGAAATCAACTTTCTGATAGTTGTGTTAAACAACTCTCTTTATTTGAAGGTGTTCAAGAAAATCAAATTAATAAAAAGCAAGAATCACTCCAAAAAGCTATTGATGAGATTAGAGAAACATTCGATTTTCTTTCAATACAAAAGGCAAGTAGTTTATCCGAGGGTTCACGTGTCATTTATCGGAACAAACTCATTGGAGGTCATGCAGCAAGTCAAGACAAGGAGGAAAAAGATGTCAGTTGACCGTTCATACAGCCCCTATGAAGTCATCCGTGCTTATCACGATAGAGGGATGATGAAATGGGGCGCATTTGCGACTGGAGAACTCACCGAGGCTCAAAATACTTTTGAAAAAGAAAAAAAAGATGATAAGAAAATTCAAGCTTTACCACATCATGTAGTCCTTTATCTTCTCAATCAGTCTTTTTCAAATCAGCTACAAATCAAAGTTAAATATCAATCAAAAGATAAATTAAATGAAGTCTATGGTTTTGTATCAGAATTTATCAATAATCAAGTAAGAGTTAAATCAACGGATAAAATCTATCTCATATCCATTGAACAAATTATAAATATTTCCTAAATAAAAAGGGGCTAAATTTAGTCCCCTTTTTATTTCATCAACAACTCAATCAATTTTTTCTTGATTTCTTGTTCTTCTTCCGTTCCCTCAAACTCTAATTTTTCTAATTGAGTTTCAATTTTCTTTAACTGCGTGATTGGCTTTTTAGCGGTTTTCTTTTGGGGGCTAATTTTTGCCCCCTCTTCTTCTCCACCTTGTTCTTTAGCTTTTCTAATCAGTTTTTGAGCGGTATAATGACTGATACCAAATCTTTCGGCAATTAAGTCCCTAGTCTTTCCTTTAACAGGTTTTCCGTTGATTTGTAACCCTTGTTTTTTGGCTTTATCTAAAATATCCATATAGTCATCAATGATGGCTATTTTTTCTTCTTCTGGCATTTTTAAGAGCGAGCGAGTTTGTAGGTTAGTTTCATGCAACTTTAGTCTTGTTACAAGCTCATCCTCGTCTTCATCAACTTTCTTAGCGAGAACTTCGTAATCTTCAGGGAGTCTATTTTCACTAATTAGTTTTTTAATAGCATTAAATCGTCTATGCCCTGCAATCAATTCATAGCTATATTTATCACGTTGTTTAACAAGAACGGGTTGTAATAAGCCTAACTCGTCTATGCTATCAGCTAACTTATCAATGTCAACTAAATCATAGTTGTTATTCTCATTTTCCTTTATCTCCTCAATAGGAATATTTTTTGTATTTGTTTTTTTTCGCTTGTGTTCGTCCTTGTTCATAAGGTCTGTAAATCCGAAACTATTACTCATTTTTTAACCCCTTTTTACTATTTCATCAATAAGATTTAAATAATCATCTTTTACTTTAGAACTTTTAGAACTATCAATTAATACCTCATTCTTTAAAGCACTTTCTGTAACTGGCTTAGCTTGATGTCGTATTGTTGTTTCAAATCTATTCCCAGATATTTCTTGAATAAATTGTTTATCAATATTATTTCTGTTGACCATTGTGTAAAGTACGGTCACCTCTGTATCTAACTCATAATCATCAATAATTTGATTGATGTTCTTTAAAGTCGTTCTATAACCTTCAAGTGCAAATTTATCAATTTTTATTGGGATGATAATTTCATCACTCGCAATAATAATATTGAGAGTAATTAGATTAATTGTTGGAGCACAATCAATAATACAATAATCATATTTAGAATCTAGTTTCTTTAAAACTTTTTTTACAATGTTTGATGAATTACGATTGAATGAATTTCTTACTTTCAATTCACTTTCAGCAACTGCTAAACTTGAACCAATCATGTCCAAATTCTCACTTACGTTATAAACATACTGGTCAACATCATCTAGTTTTTCATCAACTATCAGTTCTGCAAAACCTTTATAATCCTCTTTCGAGCGTTTATCTTCAAGAAAAATACTTGTTGCATTAGCTTGCATATCTGTATCAATCAACAGAGTTTTGAACCCTCTATTTGCTAAACCTTTTGCTATATTTCCACCTGTTGTTGTTTTAGCAACTCCGCCTTTTAAGTTTAATAGACTTATTGTTTTCATATTTTCTCTCTATTCTTTATTTATATTTTCATGAGTCTTTGCGAAATGATAAAGTCCCTCTAACGTTTCAAATTTAGTGTTACCCAATGTCGTTTTTTTATTTCTTAGGTTTGAAATCGTCATCCTAGAAACTTTTATTCCAATTTTTTCGAGTTCTTTCTCAATATACCAACCAGAAAAATTTTCGTCATCATCGAGTAATCTCTGTACCACGTTTTTAATTTCATCTGTTACTTTTTCCATATCAACCTTTCTTCACAAATATACGATACTTGCGAAAACTATATTTTTATAATTCATTATTTCATTCTCAGCCCTCTCACATTTTGTGGTAAACATTCTTACTTTTTCTCTGTCCAAAGGTTTGAAGCAAGAAGTTGTTTTATTTTTACTATACATCTATTGTATCGTAAATTTATGTTTACGTCAAAGGTTTTTACGGTTTTTCTTAAATTTTTTATATAAAAATAAAGGGGGCTAAATTTAGCCCCCTTTATCAATTAAAAATCAACCCGAATTGCTAGTTGATTATTCAGCCATGACTTGATATCCGGTAGAGTATCTTAAAGTCATTGAATTCACGGTTTTAGCTGATTTCAATATTAGAGAATAAGTTAAAAGTGTCATCTCTAATTTGACTAGAAAACCATAAGAAGAACGACTTTTACAGCGTTCAGCTCCGAGGTTTGTCAAAAAAGAGAATACGCGTTCAATGACTTTTCGACGTTTTGAAAAATTAGGAAAAGTTATGTCCTTTTTCTTCATGTTCATTCTGACAGGTGTAATAAGTTCAATTTCCTTGAGTTCAAGCCTATCATGAAGCACTTGACCTAAATATCCCATATCTCCAAGGACTATGGGTGTGCCAAATTGAGACAATACTTCCTCGGCCATTGTACTGTCAGCTATTGAAGCAGGACTAATCACGTAGTCGATGACATAGCCTG
>NZ_BCVK01000087.1 GCF_001591705.1 Lactococcus cremoris subsp. cremoris NBRC 100676
AAAATCGGCTTTAGAGACGGAGCTTTCATTAGATTTAGAGTAGAGGTCTATCCATTTATAAATTGTTGCAGGGGCCACGTCGCATTCTTTAGACAGCTGGGTGACGGATTGACCAGAATGATAGAAGGCGATAAGGGTTTCTTTAAATTCTTTTGAGTAGCGTTTTTGCATGTTTTTGTCCTTTGTCTAAATTATACAATAGTGACTCTAAGATTTAAGGATAACATCAATCCCTTAGTTGCTGTAGAGATGGATCAACCCGATAAAATCATTGAAGGCAATAAAAATGCTTCAACATATTCTTATGCTTATCAAAGCTTAATCGGTTTTGGTGAGGCAAAAATTATTGAAGATTTAGAGGAAAAAAGAAATGCTTTGCATCTTTTGATGGCACATGCGGCTAAAGGAAAAACATTTGACCCTATTCCTGAAAAAACTTTGGAACGAGTGGGGGTCATAAAAATTATCATAGATTCTTACACAGTAAAACAAAATATTCATCCCGATAAAAAGAGAGAAGAACATAAATAAGAAGGGCTAGACTAAGAAATAGAGGAGTTTAATGATGGAGTTTGAAGAGTTTTTTATAAATAATCAGCTGATGAAATTGATTCGAGAAACTGTTTTATCAATTTTTCCTGAGGCCCAAGAACGTATTTCTTATGGAATGCCTGCTTGGTTTAATGGAAAAACGGTACTTATCTATGCTCAGCCTCAAAAGCATCATTTAGGAATTTATCCTAGACCAAATTTTATTGAAAAACATTTAGAAGTACTCAAACAACAATATGAATGCAGCAAAGGAACGATAAAAGTTCCTTATGGAATTGAGCATGGTGAGCTTAGGAAATTAGTAAGTGATGTTATAAATTGGAATTTAACACATTTTACTTAAGTTTATCAACTTGATAACATAAAAAGTTATTCGATTTTTGTCATTTTTAATTGGGTAACAAGGAAGTAATTATGAAAAATAAACAACTGCAAAAAGATTTACTCAATATATTATATTTTTTTATTATATTAATAGTAGGCGCACTGGTAATGATTGGACTTGTTCTTTTACTTGTTACAGCCTGTGAGTATGATTTATCCCTTAATAAATTTCCATCTGCAAAAAACTGGTAGGAAAAATTTCAAAAAATAATATTTTTATCTTTAGATATCAGGCTGAAATGCAGATAAATCTGCTAAAAAACTGACTTAGCATCGGATATAAGAAATAGCAAAATTAAGTTGCTCAGACTTATGTTATATAAGACATACAAAAACTAAAGATATAAATCGTTGATAATTTCTTTGAAATTTGCGAAAATAAGAGATAGCTATTTGTAAATGTAATCAATGGAGGCTAAAATGAGCGAAATTATAAATCATATTACCGCTTTTCAACCAGTCTATCGTGTTCTTCATCGTGAAGAAAATTTAGATTTTTATCGTGGAGTTCTAGGCTTTAAGGTATTGGTAGAAGAAGGGGCAATGGTATGGCTTGGTGGACATGAAGCGAAAAAAGATCGTTTCCAATTAGAAGAATCACCAGGTTTTCATCCGGTTGAAGGATTAAAAAAACACGGACAGACTGTCATTAAAGCAAATTCATCTGAGATTGAACAATTAATTGTTCGTAACTTAGATAAAATTGCTAAAATTTATCAAGGAAAAAATGGTCTTGCTTTTACGGCTCTTTCTCCTGAAGCAGGTCTTTTTTTGGTAAGTTCAGACTCACTGACAGACCTACCAGCACTGACAGAAATTAATAAATCAGAAATTAAGCTCAATCTTGATAAAAATTTCAAAGGTTTATCAGACTTTGAAATTACAGCAATGAACTTAAATGTTGCTGACAAGTCAATTATTGAATTTTACGAATCTGTATTTGATCTTAAAGCGATTGATGGTAAAATTGAATTTCCGTTTGTGACTTTGACCTTAAATGTTGAAGAAAGTGAAGATTTAACTGCAGGGACAGATGAGGTTCTTGACCTTGAATTTTTGATATTCATGATTGATAAAGACTTTGATTTGAAAGCTTTTGCTAATCAATTTTCAGAAGCAAATGGAACTTACATCGATGCGTCAGCAAAAACTTTTTCTTTAGAAGTTCCTGACCATGCTGAACTTTGGTTTGTAAAATAAGAAGTTAGTTTAAAAAATCTGTTAAATTTTGACAGATTTTTTTGCTCAAAAGAAAAAGAAGCAGAGGATAAAATGAAAAATCAACAAGAATTTTTAGCGATGATAGAAGATTATCTTGAGCGTGATGTTTTCCCTGGTGTTAATTTTGCAATTCTTGAGGGAGAAGAAGTTTCTGAGTATTTATTTGGTAAAGCAGCTCTTATTCCTGAACCTATCGCTTTGACTCCTGGAAAAAAATGGGATTTGGCCTCACTTACGAAAGTGATTGGGACTGGAACTGCGGTCATTGACCTTGTTCTTGCTGGAAAGTTAGAACTTGATGCGCCGCTTCAAAAATATTATGCCAAATTTACTGACAGCACGGTTAGTTTGCGACAGTTACTGACACATACTTCTGGAATTGATCCCTACATCCCGAATCGGGACAAATTAGGTTTTTTTGAACTGACAGAAGCAATTAATCAGATTAGAGTAACTGATGATAAGAGCTTTAAATATACTGATATTAATTTTATTTTATTAGGATTTTTATTGGAAGAATATTATGATGAAAGTCTAGATTATATTTTTAATAAAAATATTTTCAAGAACTGGGAAATGAAGCAAACAAGTTTTGGATCAGTAGAAAATGCTGTACCTACAAGTCAAAATATTCCGCTAGGGACAGTTCATGATCCTAAAGCTCAAGTATTAAAAAATCATTGTGGCTCTGCTGGCTTGTTTTCAACCTTATCTGATATGATTTTATTTAGTCAAGCTTATTTTAGAGAAGAGAAATATTTAGAGCTTTTGAAAAATTATGCTGATGGAGCGAAAGAAAGGAGCTTAGCTTGGGACTTACCAGCTGAAAATAATGATTGGCTCCTTCATACAGGATACACTGGAACTTTTATATTAATTAATCCTCGCATCAAAAAAGCAGTTGTTTTTTTATCAAACCGTGTACATCTCAAGGATAATCGAGAAAAATGGATTGAAGAACGTGACCGATTAATAAAGTTCTTAATCAATCATTTAAGTTTAGACTGATATTTTTGAATGAATCAACAAGTAGAACTGTAACTTTTAGTTTACGGTTCTTTTTTAGTTGTTGCTGATAGACTAAGAAAATAAAGTGGAGAACTCAAATAATTTACAATTAGATTATTTTGACCTATAATTTACTTAGAAAGTATTTTATTTACCTAAAAATGAAAGGGGAATGTTTAATAATTAGTATTTTTTAAAGCAGTGTTAACATAGTTAGTAATTGATAGATTGAACATCAAGGAGAAAATCATGACAAAAATAAATGCAGCAGATGCAATGTTAAAAGTTATTGAAGATTGGGGTGTCAAAAATATTTACGGTTTACCCGGCGGATCAATTGATTCGACAATGAACGCATTATATAATCGAAAAGACACATTGAATTATATTCAAGTTCGCCATGAAGAAGTGGGGGCTTTAGCGGCTGTCGGAGAAGCAAAAGTAACCGGAGAGATTGGTGTAACCTTTGGTTCGGCAGGACCAGGAGCCGTTCATTTATTAAATGGCTTATATGACGCTCAATACGATCATGTTCCAGTCCTTGCCTTAGTTGGACAAGTTCCAACAAGTGCGATGAACACTAATTATTTCCAAGAGTTAAACGAAAATCCAATGTTTGCTGATGTTAGTGTTTATAATCGAACAGTAATGACAGCAGAACAAATGCCAGCGGTAGTTGACGAAGCCATTCGTCAAGCCTATGCTAAACGTGGTGCTGCTGTCATTACCATTCCCAAAGATTTAGGTTGGCAAGAAATTGAAGACAACTATATTTCTAGTGCGAACTTATATCAAAAGCCACTACCTTTAGAGCCTGATAGTGAAAGAATTCAACAAGCTTGGAAAATACTAAAAGAAGCAAAACACCCCTTGATATATATCGGACAAGGAACAAGAGGAGCACGTGAAGAAGTTTTAGCTCTTTCTAAAATGCTACAAGCTCCAATTTTGAGCTCAGCTCTAGCTAAAGGGATAGTTCCCGATAATGCGCCTGCATATATGGGCTCTGCTGGACGGGTTGCTTCTAAACCGGGGGTAGAGATTGCCTCTAATACTGATGCTGTGCTATTCTTAGGTTCAGATATGCCTTTCCAAAGTTTCTTTATCCCTGAAGATGCCAAATATATTCAAGTTGACATTGACGGAACTAAATTTGGACGTCGTCATCAAGTTGATTTGGCCATTTTGGCTGACGCTAAATTGACCATAAAAAAATTAATGGAAATTGGAGAACAACTTCCAGAAACGGCTTGGTATCGTGCAGCCTTAGCAGACAAAGAAAATTGGGTAGAATGGCTTGAAAAACGTTCGCTTATCGATAGTTCACCATTAGAAGTAGAGCCAGTCTTTAAAGCAATCAATGAAATGGCAACTGATGATGCTATTTTCCAAGTTGATGTGGGAAATGTAACAATCGATGGCATGCGACTTCTTGATACAAGTAAAAACCAAAGATTTACGACAAGTGGTTGGTATGCTACGATGGGCTATGCTTTGCCGGCAGCAATTGGGGCAAGTCTCAATATCCAAACCGACAAGTTTGGTCAATTTCTGGGGATGGAGCTTGGGCGATGGTGATGCCTGATATTTTAACTCAGGTCAAATACCATTTACCAATCATTAATGTTGTTTTAACTAATAAGAGCCTAGGCTTTATTGAAGCAGAACAAGATGATGCCAAACAACCACACTCTGGAATTGATTTGATTGGAGCAAATTTTGGAGCTTCGGCAGCAGCTTTGGGTGCAGTAGGATTTGATGTCAATAACTTGTCAGAACTGAAAGAGGCCTTTGCAAAAGCGAAAGAAACTGATCGACCAGTTGTCATTAATGTCAATATTTTTGACCATCGTCCTTTGCCTGTTGAACAATTAAAACTTGATTCATCCATTTACGGAGAAGAAACTGTTGAGGCTTTCGAGAAAGAATACCAAACTCAAGGTTTAATTCCTTTCAGTAAACTTATTAAAGAATAAAAAAATCATTAGAAAAAAAGATACTGGATATTCCAGTGTTTTTTTTTATTTTGAAAACCTTAAACAAAATGAAGGTGAATACAAAACGACATTTTGAAATGTATTTTGGTTGGGGAATCAAGGGCAATATGAGATAATTATTTTGTTAAACGAGTTTAAGATTAAAAAATATCTCGTAAACACATTTTTAGAGGGGCTTTATAACAAAAAGATGAGAAATTGTTGGTGGCTTGGAGAGTTTTTTATATTGCTTGTAATAAATAAATTATATTTTGTGAAGAAAGGAGTCTTAGAAAGACGAAAAGTTTTTAAGAACAAAAGAATAATTCTGATAAGAAGGGAAGATTAATGACAAAAAAATGGGCAGTATGTTTAAGTATAATTATATTGGTTATAAACTTTATTCCAAACCTAATGCAAGGACCTAAGGTTCTG
>NZ_BCVK01000088.1 GCF_001591705.1 Lactococcus cremoris subsp. cremoris NBRC 100676
TGAAGTCCCTCTGCTCGATAAATAATCTTGAATAACGCATTGTTTTAATTCTATGGAATATTTGACCATAAGAAAAGACCTCCGAAATATAGATTTGAAAAGTCTATATTTTGGGGGTCATTACAGTTAACGGTTCTTAGAACATTATACTGCCACCGACTTTTAATCGGCTACACTAGGACTTGTTAGCGCAAGTCCTTTTTCTTTACCCTTATTTTATCACAACTTCGTTTTTTTGTCATCTCGTTTAATTAAGAAAGATAAACACTCTCATCTTCTCATAAAACTGTCATAATCTGCTCATATTGCTCAACTTTTCAAGGCTAATCGGGCAATTCATTAAATTGACTTAAAATAACTATTAAAAACTTTCGTTTTAATTATCAAGATATAAAAAGTTATTGGTAGTATGTCAGTAACTCATACTCGATTTCCATCAAATTTGACTATTTTATTTTACTTCATTTTTAGCGGCAAACAAATCATTTAATGCTTCAGTCATGGTTGGATGAGTGTAAATTTTGTCACGCAATAATGTGTAAGGCAAGCCTACTTCAATCGCAAGACTTACGAGATTAATTGTTTCATAAGATTCTTCTGCGTAAATTGTAATACCAAGAATTTTGTCTGTCTCTGGATCAACCAAAGCTTTGAGTAAGCCTTTAGACTGATTCAAGACAGCTGATTTTGGAATGGCTGTCGCAGCAAGTTTGAAGAGACGGTAATCGATGCCCGCTGCTTTAGCATCTTTTTCATTAAGGCCAACTTTAGACAAGGCAGGTGTGATAAACACAGAGGTTGGTACATTTTTGCGGTCAGACAGACTCCGCTTACCATCTCCATAAAGGTTATTACTTACAATACGGAAATCATCAAGGGAAGTGTAAGTAAATTGTAAACCGCCATGCACATCCCCAAGTGCCCATACATTTTGAACAGTGGTTTCAAGTTTATCGTTGACCACAATTTCTCCACGTTGACCAAGTTGAATATTAGTATTTTCAAGTCCAAGTCCAGCAGTATTGGGTTTGCGACCTGTTGCAACCAAAATTTTATCTGATAAGATTGAAACTTTTTTGCCTTCTTTATTTATTATTTCAACGCTATTGTCAGTAATAGCATCAATCTTCACGCCAAGCTTAAAGATAATCCCCCTAGATTCAAGGTCGGAACGAACCAACTTCGAAATATCTTCATCATCACGAGGAAGGAAGTTATCGAAAATATCAAGAACTGTTACTTTTGATCCGTAACTTGCAAACATTGAAGCAAATTCAAGACCAATATAACCAGAACCAATAATCGTCAAATGTTCAGGAAGCTGCTTCAAATCCATTAATTCAGTTGAAGTCACAACATTTCTACTGTCCACAAGTCCGGGAATTGGTGGCAAGACAGGTGTCGCGCCAGTATTGATAAAGATACGTTCGCCAATTAGTTGTGCAATGACTTCACCCTCAGCATCCATCACTTCGATTTCGTGATCAGAGACAAATTTTGCTTTGCCATCAATAACTTCAGCTGTTGCTTCATCCGCAATCATGTGATAATTTTTTAGATTTAAATTACCTGTAAGCATCGCTTTTTTTTCTGAAGCTTCTGTGAATTTCAAACCTTTTTCACCGTTGACAATCAAAAATTTTGATGGAATACAGCCGATGTTGATACAAGTCCCACCATACATTAGAGTTGATTGTTCAATAACGACGACACTTTCTCCTTTTCCAGAAAGGAATTTGGCCAAGGTCTTTCCACCTTTACCAAAACCAACAACGATATTTTTTACGTCTATTTTTTTCATTTAAAAATCTCCAAATTTTAGTTTTGAACTAACTTATTATCCATGATAGATTTACCACAGCACCGAAGCTTTTAATTTTTTCAGTAGCTAGTTCATCAAATATTATTTTCATTTAATTTGCCTGTTTACCTATTGCTTCAAAGCTCTTCAAGAACTTTTGCTGTACTCATGGTGCGATCTGCAACAAATCCAAAATTTGTTATTGCTGCATCATAGGCTTCTTGACCAGGTGCTCCTGTTGCGTCAGCTGCAACGTGAACGTGAAAACCTGATTCTACGAGTTCACGCAAGTGTGAATCCACACAGAGATTTGCGTTCATTCCAGCCAAGATAACAGTATCAATGCCGTTTTTACGGAGTTGAAGCGCCAAGTCATTTGATTCGGGACCGAAGATTTTGTGGGGGCTTGTGATGATAGTATTTTCATCCAAGTAAGGTTTGAGTTCCTCCACGAAGTCTGCTCCTGAACCTTTCACTGTTTCTTGATACTGGTGTTCACGATGGAACATTTTATTATTCAACATCATTTGTTCGCCTTGACCACCAAATTTCCAGTTTTGGTCATGGTCGTAAAAGTAATGTGGTGAAATAAAGATTTTATAGCCTTTTGCTTTAGCATGTTTGAAGAGTTCTGTAAGATTCTCAGTGGTATGATATTTTCTGAGGATATCTTTTGTTAGACCATAGCCTGCACCTTTTGGTTTGAGGAATTCGACTTGTGGGTCTGTAACGACGAATGCTGTATTTTTGTTATTGAACATTTTGTTCTCCTTTAAATATAAAATTTTTATGATAATTCTGCAATGAGTTGCTTAAGTATCCCCTTACGAAGAACGTCTATGAATGTTTGACAACTTTGCCATCTTTTTTGAACATCGGCAATGGTATATTCTCTCCGAATCGCATCTACCTGCAAAAGCTTTGACTTTTTCTTTAGATTCAACTGCTGACATAAAGATTTACGTCGTATCACAGCAGTAGGCGGGGCAGGACCTGGTCCGATAACTATCATATCCAATTTTTTCATTATTTTTCTCCCACTTTTTCAAAAATAGTTTTTAATAAATCAAAATTTGATTCCAGAACATTTAAATCTTGAGTCACTTTCAAGAGTAGAAGACTTCCTTGAATTTGAGCAATAATTGCATGTGCTGCAGGAAGATTTTGTTTCACCAGCAGTCCTGTTAAACCTGATAGATTTTCCGCAATTTTTTTTTGTAAATCTGAAAATAGTTGTTCAAGAGGTTTTCTAAAATCCTCATCTAGGGCGGAAAGCTCAATAACGAGATTACCTACAGGACAGCCGTAGTATATTTTTTTTTGCGCATGATCACTGTAAATCCAATCCAGCATCTCTTTCAAGTTTGCCAGTGGACTTTCATCTCTCGATAGGATTCCATTTAGCAAATGTTTTTGCCAAATTTTAACATGATTATCGATGACTGCTAGGCAAGCTTCTTTTTTTGAATCAAAGTAATAATAGAATTGCCCTTTGCCTGTCGCAGTTTCATCTAAAATATCATTAATAGAAGTCCCTGTATAACCTTTTTTATATATAAGCTGTTCTGTAGCCGTCAATATCTTTTCTTTCGTATTTCTCAAGTTGTACACCTCCATATTTTTAGATTCAAATGGTTAGATTAGATTGTATCTAACAACATTGTTTTGTACCACTTGGTATAATTATATTAACATCTTCTTTTTTGAAATACAAACATTTTGTACCGAATAGTACAAAACATATCATTAACTGTGTCCTAGTATAAAAAATGATTTTATCGTTTCTAAAACCGCACTAACTGGTACCGATAATATAATATCATTACCCGAACCATCATTGCGTTTTACTTTTTTGTAGAGTTCACTTTGCGTAATCCATTCTACTTCTTTTGATAATTCTAATTTGGTATTTTCCCAGTAGGAATCATCAACAAGATAATCATCCAATATCATTGTTTGCCAATTCAATATTCCCATGTTCTGTGTTGGAGACAAAAATGTCACAAAATATTTCAATATCTAATTCTCCTTATCTTCCTGGATAAAAAAATAGTGACACCACTGTCGAGAAAACTAGCTCAGACAATTGTTAGTAAATACTTTCTTGTCGTAGTTTTCCTTTTATATTCACGAATTTTTTCCAACACTACCGCTCAGCAAATCAGTTTAAAACCTAAAAAAATGCTCAAAGAGCGTTTTGATTCAAACACTATATTTTTTTAAAAATTTTTCTTTAGATACAACTTTGCGGTTGGTTATATCTAAATAATCTCCAATTTCACCCATCACATAAATATTGTTTCCCGCTAATCCACCAGCTAAACTTCCAGCAACAGAGCCCATAATTCCCAATTTTAAAGAACTTTTAGCTGAAGGTTTGATGCCATTCATTAGAATTTTTAATCTTTCGTCATACCAACTAAGATAATTTTCTTTAAATGCATTTTTTACCCAATCTGGTTGTTCATTATTTTTACTTATTTCCCAGACATCTACAGTCTTATCTTTATAAATCGCTTTAATAATTATACCTCTTGTTAAATTAGAGAAAATCAATGTAAACATACTTCTCAATCAATCGTTTGGTGTACCACCACTACCATATGGATTATGATTATAAGCGTGAAAGCCCGTTACACCATTTAATTGATTAACTACTTGTTGGGCAGTTTGACCTGAATTAACACCAATTCCTCCAAGCCATCCTGCAAAAGCAGAACCCCATCCGCCTCCTCCACTAATTTCTTGAAGTTCCTTTTCAGACAACATTACAAATTGTTTTAAATTAAGTTCTTGGGTTTTCATTTTAAAAATCTCCTTTTCATTAACTTTGTAAGCATTTTTATTATATTCCTTTTTCATTCCCTTTTCAAGAATTAAAAATTCCTTATTGCTCCTGTC
>NZ_BCVK01000089.1 GCF_001591705.1 Lactococcus cremoris subsp. cremoris NBRC 100676
AAACTTGGCCACTCGCATATCTCCCAGGGGGCAACCCCCAAGTACTTCCGCCGTAGATGGACTTAACTTCTGTGTTCGACATGGGAACAGGTGTATCTCCATCGCAATGATGACCAAATCATTAAATGTTACTTTGAACATTCAAAACTAAATAACAATTCTTCTAACTTCTAAACCATAAGCATTTTATATTTGACTCTTTTGGTAAAGTCCTCGAGCGATTAGTACTGGTCCGCTCCAAGTCTCGCAACTCTTCCACTTCCAGCCTATCTACCAGATCATCTCTCTGGGCTCTTAATTCTTACGAATGGGTAATCTCATCTTGAGGTGGGCTTCGCACTTAGATGCTTTCAGCGCTTATCCCTTCCCTACATAGCTATCCAGCCGTGCTCCTGGCGGAACAACTGGTACACCAGCGGTAAGTCCATCCCGGTCCTCTCGTACTAAGGACAGATCCTCTCAAATTACCTACGCCCGCGACGGATAGGGACCGAACTGTCTCACGACGTTCTGAACCCAGCTCGCGTGCCGCTTTAATGGGCGAACAGCCCAACCCTTGGGACCGACTACAGCCCCAGGATGCGACGAGCCGACATCGAGGTGCCAAACCTCCCCGTCGATGTGAACTCTTGGGGGAGATAAGCCTGTTATCCCCAGGGTAGCTTTTATCCGTTGAGCGATGGCCCTTCCATGCGGTACCACCGGATCACTAAGTCCTAGTTTCCTACCTGCTCGAGTTGTAGCTCTCGCAGTCAAGCTGGCTTTTACCTTTACACTCTACGATTGATTTCCAACCAATCTGAGCCAACCTTTGAGCGCCTCCGTTACTCTTTAGGAGGCGACCGCCCCAGTCAAACTGTCCGTCAGACACTGTCTCCCTGGCCGATTATGCCAGCGGGTTAGAGTAACCATAAGTCAAGGGTAGTATCCCAACAACGCCTCAATAGAAACTAGCGTCCCTATTTCAATGGCTCCTACCTATCCTGTACATGACTTACAGGTACTCAATATCAAACTACAGTAAAGCTCCATGGGGTCTTTCCGTCCTGTCGCGGGTAACCTGCATCTTCACAGGTACTAAAATTTCACCGAGTCTCTCGTTGAGACAGTGCCCAAATCATTACGCCTTTCGTGCGGGTCGGAACTTACCCGACAAGGAATTTCGCTACCTTAGGACCGTTATAGTTACGGCCGCCGTTTACTGGGGCTTCAATTCATACCTTCGACTTACGTCTAAGCACTCCTCTTAACCTTCCAGCACCGGGCAGGCGTCACCCCCTATACATCACCTTGCGGTTTAGCAGAGAGCTGTGTTTTTGATAAACAGTTGCTTGGGCCTATTCACTGCGGCTGGCTTTTACACCAGCACCCCTTCTCCCGAAGTTACGGGGCTATTTTGCCGAGTTCCTTAACGAGAGTTCTCTCGATCACCTGAGGCTACTCGCCTCGACTACCTGTGTCGGTTTGCGGTACGGGTAGATATGACTTTACGCTAGAAGCTTTTCTTGGCAGTGTGACATCAGAGAGTTCGCAACCGTAGTTGCTTCCCCATCACAGCTCAATGTTAGAGAGAAATGCATTTGACACATCTCACACCTCACTGCTTAGACCAGAATCCATTAACTGGCATCTCTTAGCCTACTGCGTCCCTCCATCACGATCATATCTAGTACTGGAATATCAACCAGTTGTCCATCGACTACGCCTTTCGGCCTCGCCTTAGGTCCCGACTAACCCAGGGCGGACGAGCCTTCCCCTGGAAACCTTAGTCTTACGGTGGATAAGATTCTCACTTATCTTGCGCTACTCATACCGGCATTCTCACTTCTTAACGCTCCAGCACTCCTCACGGTATACCTTCATCGCGGTTAAGAACGCTCTCCTACCATTGATAAAATATCAATCCAAAGCTTCGGTAATATGTTTAGCCCCGGTACATTTTCGGCGCAGGGTCACTCGACTAGTGAGCTATTACGCACTCTTTGAATGATAGCTGCTTCTGAGCTAACATCCTAGTTGTCTGTGCAACCCCACATCCTTTTCCACTTAACATATATTTTGGGACCTTAGCTGTTGGTCTGGGCTGTTTCCCTTTCGACTACGGATCTTAGCACTCGCAGTCTGACTGCCGAACATGTGTATTAGCATTCGGAGTTTATCTGAGATTGGTAATCCTAGACGGACCCCTCACCCAAACAGTGCTCTACCTCCAATACACTTACATTTCGACGCTAGCCCTAAAGCTATTTCGGAGAGAACCAGCTATCTCCCAGTTCGTTTGGAATTTCTCCGCTATCCACAAGTCATCCAAACACTTTTCAACGTGTCCTGGTTCGGGCCTCCAGTGCGTCTTACCACACCTTCACCCTGCTCATGGATAGGTCACTAGGTTTCGGGTCTACATCATGATACTAAGTCGCCCTATTCAGACTCGGTTTCCCTACGGCTCCGTCTCTTCAACTTAACCTCGCATCATAACGTAACTCGCCGGTTCATTCTACAAAAGGCACGCTCTCACCCATTAACGGGCTCGAACTTCTTGTAGGCACACGGTTTCAGGTGCTATTTCACTCCCCTCTCGGGGTTCTTTTCACCTTTCCCTCACGGTACTGGTTCACTATCGGTCACTAAGGAGTATTTAGGGTTGGGAGATGGTCCTCCCGGATTCAAACTGGATTTCGCGTGTCCAGCCCTACTCAGGATACTGCTAGGTATAAGCGCTATTTCGTCTACGGGATTATTACCCTCTTTGATTAACCTTCCCAGGTTATTCGACTATAATGCTTAAGTCCACGTTGCAGTCCTACAACCCCAAGAAGCAAGCTTCTTGGTTTGCCCTTCTTCGCGTTCGCTCGCCGCTACTTACGAAATCGTTTTTACTTTCTCTTCCTGCAGGTACTTAGATGTTTCAGTTCTCTGCGTTACCTTTACATGAGCTATGTATTCACTCATGAATAACTGCTAGTAGCAGCTGGGTTTCCCCATTCGGAGACCTAGGGATCAATGCGTACTTACTGCTCCCCCTAGAATATCGTCGTTAGTCACGTCCTTCATCGGCTCTTAGTGCCAAGGCATCCACCGTGCGCCCTTATTAACTTTGCCATGATGATTTATAATCATCGTTTTTCAAGTATAAGTTTGTAAATTCTTTAAAATTCACAGCTTTTGGTTTATTTATCGTTATTAGATATTGTTATTTAGTTTTCAATGTTCAAGTGATTTTAACGTCTTGTCTGACAATGGAGCCTAGCGGGATCGAACCGCTGACCTCCTGCGTGCAAAGCAGGCGCTCTCCCAGCTGAGCTAAGGCCCCACAATCAAGAATTTGATTCTTGCTTAGGTTTATGACTAAACCCCTCAAAACTGAATAAAGTTGAATGCTCACGTCTTTGTATATATTCCTTAGAAAGGAGGTGATCCAGCCGCACCTTCCGATACGGCTACCTTGTTACGACTTCACCCCAGTCATCGGTCTTACCTTAGGAAGCGCCCTCCTTGCGGTTAGGCAACCTACTTCGGGTACTCCCAACTCCCGTGGTGTGACGGGCGGTGTGTACAAGGCCCGGGAACGTATTCACCGCGGCGTGCTGATCCGCGATTACTAGCGATTCCGACTTCATGTAGGCGAGTTGCAGCCTACAATCCGAACTGAGAATGGTTTTAAGAGATTAGCTAAACATCACTGTCTCGCGACTCGTTGTACCATCCATTGTAGCACGTGTGTAGCCCAGGTCATAAGGGGCATGATGATTTGACGTCATCCCCACCTTCCTCCGGTTTATCACCGGCAGTCTCGTTAGAGTGCCCAACTTAATGATGGCAACTAACAATAGGGGTTGCGCTCGTTGCGGGACTTAACCCAACATCTCACGACACGAGCTGACGACAACCATGCACCACCTGTATCCCGTGTCCCGAAGGAACTTCCTATCTCTAGGAATAGCACGAGTATGTCAAGACCTGGTAAGGTTCTTCGCGTTGCTTCGAATTAAACCACATGCTCCACCGCTTGTGCGGGCCCCCGTCAATTCCTTTGAGTTTCAACCTTGCGGTCGTACTCCCCAGGCGGAGTGCTTATTGCGTTAGCTGCGATACAGAGAACTTATAGCTCCCTACATCTAGCACTCATCGTTTACGGCGTGGACTACCAGGGTATCTAATCCTGTTTGCTCCCCACGCTTTCGAGCCTCAGTGTCAGTTACAGGCCAGAGAGCCGCTTTCGCCACCGGTGTTCCTCCATATATCTACGCATTTCACCGCTACACATGGAATTCCACTCTCCTCTCCTGCACTCAAGTCTACCAGTTTCCAATGCATACAATGGTTGAGCCACTGCCTTTTACACCAGACTTAATAAACCACCTGCGCTCGCTTTACGCCCAATAAATCCGGACAACGCTCGGGACCTACGTATTACCGCGGCTGCTGGCACGTAGTTAGCCGTCCCTTTCTGGGTAGTTACCGTCACTTGATGAGCTTTCCACTCTCACCAACGTTCTTCTCTACCAACAGAGTTTTACGATCCGAAAACCTTCTTCACTCACGCGGCGTTGCTCGGTCAGACTTTCGTCCATTGCCGAAGATTCCCTACTGCTGCCTCCCGTAGGAGTTTGGGCCGTGTCTCAGTCCCAATGTGGCCGATCACCCTCTCAGGTCGGCTATGTATCATCGCCTTGGTGAGCCTTTA
>NZ_BCVK01000090.1 GCF_001591705.1 Lactococcus cremoris subsp. cremoris NBRC 100676
GTTTAATAATTCTTCATATGCCACAGAACCATTATCGTTGAAAAATCGACGTTGAAAAAGTCGAGCACTATTATCTACAGGTTTAAAGTATTCTGAAAAAGTTTTGACATAAGTATAATAGTCTCGTTGAATTAGCTTTCCATTAACAAGTAATTCTGTTTTATAAACCTTATCAGTCGCAACTTTATCTAAATATGCCATCAAACGTATACCATTCTCTTCAGAAATATAAGTAACCGAATTAGTAGATGTTTTTTTCTCTTTAATTGTAAATGTAATTTCTTTTTCTAAATCTTTTACACTAAAGGTTGTTGGGCTAATTCTTACATCCGTAAAAGATTGATATAGCCAAATAATTTCATCATCTTCAAAGCCAATATTCTGAGCCATAGGTTGGAGATTTTCCTGAAACATATCAGTAAAAATGAATTTTGCTATTTGCTTATTTTTTTTGAAAATATTTGAACGATAAGCTTGCGCATATTCTACACCACTACTAGCCCATCCAATTCCCTTGTTGAAATTATATATTGTCATTTTTATTATTTCTCATCTTTCTACAAATATAAAGCGTTTTGAATCTCAATTAATAATTTTTTAGCAAAGAAGCCCTCTTTTATAAGTTCACCAATATCCTGAGAAGCCTTTTGTTTTTCTCTATATATTTCTTCTGTCATATCTTTTAGCAGTTCAAGCACTTCATCCATATTTTCACAAACAAAGCCTAAGTTATATTTTTCAACAAAGTCTTGCTTAGCCATCCCTTTATTCACAATTAACGGAATTCCAGCAGCTAAATAAGTAGAAAATTTATAAGAAGCATTCATTTCTGAGTATTCTCTCTCGTGTTGAGTTTCAATATCTTCACTCCAAACCAAGCCGTATCCACCTTGACGAAGAGAACGTAAAAGCTCATCATCATGCTTCCAACCTTGAATAATAACATTACCTTGGGGCTCAAATTATCCTCTACTAAAAACTTCAAGGCGCGTCTCACTCTTCCAGTTTTTAACAAATGGAAAGCGCTCCATATTTCCTGCAAATTTAAGGACAGGTTCAAAACAGGGCGTCTCAGGAAAATCCATTGTGGTTACATGATCCCAGACTTCTTGATATAAAACTGGAGGTGTAAGCCCTTTAGCTCTTAAGCTTACTTCCATTTTGCTTGATGGTAAGACAACCAAGTCCGCCTGATTGTAGGCTTCTAAATATGCATCAGCCAAATAAGCATTTCCTATAAACATCAATGGGACAAAATCATGAACGAACACAACTAGTTTTTTTGCTCGTTCTCGCAATTTTTTTAAAAGTACTTTATCAAAAGCAATACCATTCCATGTTGGCATTTGAGCAATTACTAATCCCCCATATTCAACCGAAGTAAGCATCCCATCAATACGCTTTTCTTTTTCTTCTTCACTATCGTCACTCACTCGATAAGCAGCAATATTAATTTCCTTATAACCTATTTCTTGTGCTAAATTCGTTATTGTATGCTGTCCATGCATTGCTGTGCTTTGTAAGGAATGACCATAAATATTAGTAATATATTTATTCAATTTTTTTATTACTCCATCTTCTTTAAGGGAAAATTACGACTAACTCTCCTTTTTTTATTTCAAATAAACTCAAAGCAACATTTCGAATAATCATCTTCGAAAGCTGCTCTTTATGATATCCATAACTTCTTTGAGCTTCTTTTTCATACTCAATCAATGGCGTTTTTTGTGCAGTGGCTCTTGAAGGAACTACAAACTTTAATTGATTTAAAATTTCAATTTGACTACTCCAAATCGTATCAATCGCTTTTAATATGCCTATTTGTAGATACTGGAAAAATGCTTTATCATCATGAAGTTGAGCTTGTTTGTTCTGTAAGTTCTTCTCAAATACAGACTGAATGAAATTCTCTTTTCCTGCTTGATTTTTTAAATATTGAAATGCTTGAATTTCTTTGAAATTATAGTCAATGTTATCTAATACAAATCTTTGTAATTCCACTTCTGTTTCAGAACCTTTTTGTTCAAACTATTCTTTTAGTGTTAAAGAGAGTTGCTGACTTAAAAAATTCAAAACTTCGTCAATATCAGAAAATTGCAGAACTCTTTGACGACTTTCATTGAACATATCTTTTTGTAGTTTAAGAATATTATCAAATTGCAAAGATTGGCTTCTTTGACCTTCTCCTTGCTCCTCTGATTTTTGCTGGGATTTTTTAAATGTTCGTCGTAAAGATCCTCTTCTTATTTTTGGGGGAACTTGATGATATGGAAGGTTTTGTGATTTTTCTACGCGTTTATCATAATATTTTTGAACTCTTCCTTGCATAAATTTTTTAATTACATCATCTTCTAAAGATTCATAACTATAAGTTACCCCTGGTTCTCCTTTGCGTCCTGCTCTGCCCTTTGCTTGCAGCTCTCCGCGTCGATTAGGTAAACGTTCCGTAATAATAACCGCAAGCCCACCTTTTTTTATCGACTCTTCCGTTATTTTTATGTCTGTCCCACGACCTGCCATAGTTGTAGAAACAGTCACAGCACCAACACGTCCTGCTTTCTTAATCATTTGGGCTTCTTTCAAACTACTTTTTGCATTCAAGACGTTATGAGCAATTCCAAGGTCCAAAAGGTAAAGAGACATTAACTCCGAAGCATCAACAGAACCAGTGATGATTAATAAAGGTTGTTCTTTCTTATGCAATTCTTGTATCTTCTTCAACGCTGCTTTTAATTTTGCTTCATTGGTTACGTAAGATAGAGAGGAATAGTCTTTTCTTTTATTTTTCTTATGAGTTTTTATTTTTTTACTGGCAGATTATATGTCCCAATAAATTCAGGTTCTGCTACTTTTGCCGTTCCTGACATCCCTGAAAGTTGACGAAATTGGCGAAATAGATTTTGATAAGTTACTGACGAAATCGTTTGAGACTCGGGAGTCCCTTTTGCCCCCTCTTTCGTTTGAACTGCCTGATGTAGGCCACTCTGTAAGCTAGAACCTTCAAGTATTCGACCATCTTTACGGCTCAAGAGTTTTACTTCTCCGTCTTCAACTAGATAATCTTTATCTTTTCTTATTGTATGCTCAGCCTTTAAGGCTAAAATCACATGTTGGTAGAGGCTAAAGTAAGGTAAACCCAATAAATTATCCACAGAAAAATAATGTTTTGCTTTTTCGATTCCTTTTTCTGTTAACCAAACATTTTCTCCTTCATCGTCCATCTCATAGTCTTGTTTTATTCTCAAAGTTTGAACAAATCGATGCGACACATCAAAATAATTAGACTGAACCTTTGGATTTCCTGAAATAATAAGAGGAGTTTGTGCGGTATCAATCAAAATTTCATCTACTTCATCCAGCAAGGCAAAAGTGAGTTCTGGCATAAAACGATTTTCAGGACTATCTGCTAACCCATCTATTAAAAAATCAAAACCAAATTCTCCATTTGAGGTATAAATAATATCTCCCCCATAACCTATCTTTCGCTGTTCTACAAGACTTTTAGTCTCATTTTCTACCGCACTGCTGTCTGAAACACTTAGACTTAGCCATTCATAGACAGGGCCAATTCGTTCTTTATCCCTTTTAGCTAAATAGCCATTTGTTGTAATAAGAAAAGACCGCCCCATGGTTAGAGCTTTTAAATACAAAGGAAGAGTTGCAACTAAACTCTTTCCTTCCCCTGTCTTCATTTCTGCGACATAGCCCTCATACAGTACCAAACCACCTAAAACTTGTTCATCGGTATGAAACATTTTCAGGACTCGATATGAGGCTTCACGTACCACCGCGAATGCTTCAACAATAATTGCTTCTTCATCTTCGTTGTTAGCAATTTTTTTCCTTAATATTTCGGTTTGCGCCTGTAATTTTTCATCAGACATTGCGCGATAATAAGTTTTCTGTTCATTAATTTTTTTTAATAATTTTTTTGCTTTTGAATTTCGCATTTTTTTCTCTTATCCCTACTTTAGACATCATTCTAAATAGCTGTTCTAGTATTTCTTAATTCCCTTTTGTCTTCACTTATGGTTTTTTGCTTGTGTTTAAATCTTTATTTTCAAATGACATTTTTTTCATGAATCAGCCAATTATTCGTTATTTTACACATATTAAGTTTTTGTTTTTCATCTAATCTTCGAAAAATAATTTCAGCAGAATTTTTATCATCATGGCCTTTCAACTCGTAAAGTTCACTTTTCCCAAACAAATATTCTGGAGAAACGTTAAAGTATTCTGATAGTTCTAACAATCGAAGCGCCGACGGCATGTGATTCATTTTATAATTATTTAAACCATTTCTAGAATAGCCGAGTTCTTTTTCGACTTGGTTTAATGACTTTCCTAAATTTTTACTCAATAGTTTTAGTCGTTTATAAAATATGCTTTCGTCCATTTTTTTGATTCCTTATCAATTATGATTTATATGTTTCCGAAAAATCTAAATTTTTCGGAGTCTCTAAAAACGTACGATATATCGATAGAATGGACAATCTAAACTTGATCAAATATGACAACAGTAGTCTTTTATATTTATCTTCTGTAATAACTATTATACATGCTTTCTGGAGTATTTCTACTATAAAATT
>NZ_BCVK01000091.1 GCF_001591705.1 Lactococcus cremoris subsp. cremoris NBRC 100676
AAAAAGCGGTTTTTTTATTTATTATTTCATCGTTGGGAAAAGCAAAACGTCACGGATTGAAGTTGTGCCAGTAAAGAGCATGACTAAGCGGTCAATCCCGATACCGAGTCCACCTGTTGGTGGCATACCGTGTTCGAGTGCTTCAACGTAATCGTAATCGACACCAGTCGCTTCATCATCCCCAAGTTCTTTAGCTTTGGCTTGAGCTTCAAAACGTTCCAATTGGTCAATTGGGTCATTCAATTCGCTGAAAGCATTGGCGTATTCTTTACCGTTGATGAAAAGTTCAAAACGGTCAGTAAAACGTGGGTCTTTCTCGTTCATTTTAGCAAGTGGTGAAATTTCTTTTGGATGACCAAAAACGAAAGTAGGTTGAATCAAAGTTTCTTCAACATATTTTTCAAAGAATTCGTTAATGATGTGACCAACAGAAGTGAAATGTTTTTCAACATGAATATCATGTTCTTTTGCAAGAGCTGTTGCTTCTTCAAAAGTCATCTCAGGCCAGAAATCAACTCCAGCAACTTCCTTGATGGCATCAACCATGTGAACACGTTTGAATTTTCCACCAACATTGATTTCTTTACCATCGTATTCAAGAACATCTTGACCAACTACAGTTTTAGCAACGTGTTGGAAGATTCCTTCTGTCAAATCCATGATATCTTCAAAATCAGCATAAGCTTCATAAGATTCCATTGTTGTGAATTCAGGATTATGAGTCATATCCATTCCTTCATTACGGAAGACACGACCAAGTTCATAAACTTTTTCCATTCCACCAACAATCAAACGTTTCAAGTGCAATTCAGTTGCAATACGAAGCGCCATGTCAATATCAAGGCTATTATGGTGAGTGTAGAATGGGCGAGCAGAAGCACCACCAGCTTCGTTGTTAAGAACTGGAGTTTCAACTTCAAGATATCCACGACCATCCATATAACGACGGATTTCACTGATAATTTTTGAGCGAGTCACAAAGCGATTAAAGCTTTCTTTATTTGAAATTAAATCCAAATAACGTTTGCGATAACGTGTTTCAGTATCAGTCAAACCATGGAATTTTTCAGGCAAAGGACGAAGCGCTTTTGAGAGGAAAGTCAATTTTTTTGCTTTAATTGACAATTCACCCATATCAGTTTTCATGATTTCGCCTTCAACTCCGAGGAAGTCTCCGAGGTCAGCTTTTTTGAAAATTTCATAATTTTCTTCACCAACTTCGTCTTTACGAACGTAAAGTTGAATTTGGCCTTCGCGGTCTTGAAGATGGGCGAAACCGACTTTACCTTTACCACGTTTAGTCATCAAACGACCAGCGACAATTCCTGAAAGTGCAAGTTCATGCAACTCTTCTTTCGTCTTTTCGTCATAAGCTTCGTGTAGTTCTTGCGAGTTGTGCGTACGTGTAAATTTATGTCCAAATGGGTCAATTCCTGCATCGCGCAGGTTTCCCATTTTTTCACGGCGGACTTTCATTTGGTCATTAAGTTCTTCGATTTCAGCCAAAATAGTACTCCTTGTAATTTTTTATTCTCTCTATTTTAACATATTTTCAAAAAATTAACAGAATTTTTTTGTCAGTAAACGCTTTAAGCATAGGCTTAAACTGATTTTTTTGCTGTCATTAAAAAATACTTACAAAATTACTGACAGACCTTGAGAAATTTGTGATTACTTTTAAATAATTTTTGTCAGTGATTTTTTTAGAATTCACTTAAATTTTTAATTTGTTTAATCACAGTTTTGAGCAATTTATCTTGCTCGGCCAAGAAAGAAACACCATAAAAAATGCGGTGATAACGTTTGTCAAGACTTTGAAAAGCAATGTTTTCATTAATAAATCGTTTGGAAATTAATGACGCACCAATTCCAGCATTGAGTTGGCTGACAATCATATCATTATTATTGACGCTGACTAAGTTTTTCGGATTAAGATTATTTTCTTTAAGATAATTATGCGTATAGTGAGCCACCCCGGACCCCGCTTCACGAATAAAAAAAATATCATTTTCAGGCTTGCCAGCAAGAACGAGCTCGTCTTTAAAGAGTGGAAAAGTTTCGATGGTTTCATCCATCATCGGTTTTTCAATAATTCCAAAATGAATTTCATGATTACGAATTAAATCAAAAACCTCTTGAGAATCAAGCATCATCAGTTCAATATTAAGTTGTTCAAGTTCAGGAATTAAATTTTTGAAAATCAGAGGGAGAACAGTAGTTGCTGAACTATGAGAAGCAGCAATTTTAAAAGGTTTACGACTAGGCGTCTGATTTTTTAAAGGAAAATTGTAATTCATTCCAATCATTGAGCGTTTTTAAAGCTTTAGGATAAAGAAGATGGGCACTTTCTGTAGGAATTACTTCTTGGTGTTGCCCTCTTGAAAAGAGTTGAACCTTTAGTTCTTCCTCTAATTTTTTAATTCTAACAGTTGCGGTTGGCTGTGAAATAAAACATTGACTAGCAGCTCTGGTAAAGCTTTTGGTTTCAAACACAGCAATAAAAGTTTCGAGTAAAGCGAACATAAATCTTCCTTTAATTAATAAAAGTAATTTTAAAAATGATAATAATTTATTTTACAAAATAAAGGAGATTGTGTAAACTAATTGATGCTAGACAATTTAAAAAGGAAAAAGTAGAAAAATGTTAAAATTAAAAAATTATATTAAAAATGATAGACAGGCCATCATGAGTATTTTGCCAGGATTTCTGATCTCCTTTGCCATTGCTATAGTAAGTTATTTACTCAATCGTTTTATCTTCCATAGTTTAGGTTCAGCAACTATTGCAATATTATTAGGAATTATTTTGGGTAATGTGTACTTTAAACAAGTCACTTTGTTTGCAGGAACGGCTTGGTCAGAAAAAAAACTTCTAGAGTTTTCAGTGATGTTTTTAGGGGCAACCGTAACCTTTCAAACCATTGGTAAATTAGGGTTCTCCGGAGTAGGATTTATTCTGATACAAATGATTTCAACAATTATTTTTGTTTTATTTATGGGGAAAAAACTGGGCTTTTCTGCTAATGTCTCTGCCCTAATGGCTTCTGGGAATGCAGTTTGTGGTTCATCAGCAATTGCCGCAGTTGAACCAGTTATTGGAGCTGAGACCAGTGAGAAAAGAACATCGATTGCCATGGTCAATCTTATGGGAACTATTTTAATGCTGAGTCTTCCATTTTTAGGAACTTGGATATTTGGTAATAATGATTTATTAAGGGGCGCACTGATTGGCGGAACAGAACAATCTGTTGGACAAGTCGTTGCTTCAGCGACAATGGTAAATCCAAACACAACAACATTAGCAACCCTATTTAAAATTATGAGAATTATCATGCTTGTTTTTGTCGTTTTATATTTTGGTTTTAGAAGCAAAAAACAAACAAAGGGTGAACAAGCAACTGCTCAAATCAAAATTAAAAGAAATTCTTTTTTGCCATGGTACGTTGTTGGTTTCTTAGTGCTTTGTACTTTAGATACATTGATTCATTTTGTACCAGAAGTTTCAGCTACCGCAAAATTTCTATCAGGTTGGTGTGAAACGATTGCCTTAGCCGCTATTGGTTTGCGACTAAATTTAGTTGAATTCATAAAAGCAGGAAGAAAATTACTGATTTATGGTTCATCTATCTTAGTTTTTCAAGTAGTACTTGCAATTATTTTGATAAGTCTTTTAATCAAATAATCAGAAATCAAAGAAATAAAAAGTCACTAAATTTCTGTTTTAGTGACTTTTTTTA
>NZ_BCVK01000092.1 GCF_001591705.1 Lactococcus cremoris subsp. cremoris NBRC 100676
TAATAACAAATGAATATAAAAGGAGAACAAATGAATAAACTGACAGCAATTATTACAGAAACCAATTTGATGACAATAGAAGATCAGATCAAGAGTCTATGTCAAAATAATATAAGTATAATTATCATGCTTCCTAAGGAAGAAGAAGATACATTGAAAACGATGCTTGACTTTATCATCAAAAAATACAAAAAATACCTTTCAATACAAATTGTTGATTTTGACTCTAAAAAGTACAGAAATAATGTAGATGTTCAAAAATTTGGTGCTAGCAAATCAACTAATGAGTACCTTATTTTTCCTGAAAGTGACATGATGTATTCAAAAAAACTGGCATCAAACTTAGAAGGAGATTTGATTTCATTAAAACTTGCTTATTTTGATGGAGAATTTGCAAAAGTTTCAAAGGAAGTTCACAGTTTACCGAAAAGTTTAGCAGAATTTATTAAATCTGCAGGTGCTTCTATAGAAGACTATTTACTTGGGAATAAAATTATAAGCAAGAAGATTTTTGATAAAGCTGTTTCCTATTTGGGAACACTAGAACAAAATTACTCCAACGATTTTTTGAGGAATAGCCAATCTTATGATAATCTTTGTTTGGTTACAGCCCTCTATACAGTGTTATCTGATGGGGCAGTTAGTGATAGCAATGAAATGGCTTATCTTGTAACAGAGGCAGAAGAAGAACAATTGAGTTCAGTGAATTTAGAAGAAGAGCTTAACAATCTGGAATTTCAATTTATAACTATTGAAAATATTATGACCCAAGTTCCAGACTTTAGTGAAAGTTTTGTAAATTTTAAGGATAATATTATTAGTAATTTTTTGTGGAAATTGAATAATCATTTTGGAAATTCAGAAGTTATAGAAAAAGCTAAAATAATTTTAAATAATCCTTTGATTGGCCTGGGAGTTGAACTCGAAAGAGAGTTTGAAAAAGTCAAAGCAAATTTTGTAGATTTGGATGGTAAAAATCCAAAAGATTTAAAAGCAAAAATTTATGTCTCAATGCACAAGCCCTCATATATTCCAAAAAATAAATTCTTAGTACCAATTCAAGTAGGAAGTGCTCTGGCCACTGGGGAGATTCCAAATATTTTGCAGGATAATGTAGGTGAAAATATTTCTTCAAAGAATAAACGTTACTGTGAATTAACAGCTCAATACTGGGCGTGGAAGAATGATAAAGATTCAGATTATTTAGGATTTTGGCATTATAGAAGATATATGTCTTTTGATACAGGTAAAGCTAAAGATTCAACAATTTGGGGTGTGATTCCTCGTGAGAAAATCACAGAAAAACAGCTCAAAGAATTTGCGATTACTGAAAGCGATATGGCCGAAGTTATCGATGGAGCTGATTTAATCATGCCTGATAGTTGGCGAGTAATTGATACTGTTAATTTAGAGAAAACAGGAAATTTAAAAAATATTAGTCTTTATGAGCATTGGAATCAACATCTTGAAAAAAGTGATATTGATACTTTAATTTCGGTGATTTCGGAAAAATATCCTGAATACACGAGAGCGTTATTTGAAGTATTGTATTCTGATACAGCACCCTTTTATAATATGTTTATTATGAAACGAGAACTGTTTCAAGAATACAATGAATTTTGTTTTGGTGTTTTAGAAGAAATTGAAAAACAAGTTGATCATGAAAAATATTCTGTGGAACTTTACCGTACATTAGGACATATAGGTGAGCGTTTGGTCGCGATATTTGCCAAACATTTGGAAATCAGTAGAAAAGAAATTACAATCTTAAGATTACCAGTTGTTCAGTGGAGCGATACAAGACCACTTCCACAAAAAATTGAGCCAAAGTATAGCATAAACAATATCCCAGTTGTTATGGCATGTAATAATGGCTACATGAAGTATACTAGTGTCCTTCTTCAATCGATTTTAGAAAATGCGAATTCTAAAAACAATTATGATATTTCGATTCTACATAATGACATCTCAGTTGAAACACAAAATAGAACCTTGAAACATTTTAATAAAGATAATTTTTCTGTTAGGTTTGTAGATGTATCGGCTAAAATTTCTCAATATGGGGAATTAAAAACTAATGCTCATATTTCTGTTGAGACTTATTATCGTTTCCTAATACCAGAATTATTTGTCCATGATAAGGTAGTTTATATTGATTGCGATACTGTTGTTGAAGAGGATATTGCGAAACTTTTTGAAATAGACATTGAAGATAATTATGTGGGAGCGGTACGAGATTTTGACTTTATTGCTAGTAATTATACCCCTGAGCGACAAGAAGTTTATAAAAAAGAAATTTTGAATTACCTTAATTTAAAGAGCTTTGAAGATTATTTTCAAGCGGGTGTACTTGTGCTAAACTTACAAGCAATTCGTAAAGATTTTACAACAGAGAAATTCATTAACCTTGTGCAAAAGCGTAACTGGATATATATGGATCAAGATATTTTAAACCTATGCTTTAAAAATAAAGTTTTCTATCTTCCAGAGTCTTGGAATGTTATCACTTTGATGGAAAAAAAATTCAGTACGTGGTCAGATTATTCAAGAGCGATTGCCCTATCAAATCAGTGATAGCTACAATAAATCACGAAAAACGCCTAATATTGTTCATTATGCAGGTTCTTATAAGCCTTGGTACTATAAGGAAAGCGATATGGCAGAAATATTTTGGCAATATGCTCAAAATACAAGCTATTATACAGAGCTTTTATTGGAAGCAAGTAGTCCTTCAAAGGAATTCAAGTTAATTTTCACGAGTGATGCTAATGGTCGTGAAAACGCGGGACTTCCCTTTTTAAAACTGATTCCTGAGAAGAATACATTTGCAACAACATATTTTGTACTTGATGTGTTAGTGCTTGATGCTAACTTGGATCAAACGAAGGTGGGCACTGTATTGATAAGCGTGAACAAAGATGTTTTACAATCTAGATGGTTGCAAGATGACCGTGGGATTTGGTCTAATTTCCAATTTCGTAAGTTACGGTTAGATGTAGAAGTTTGGGCAAAACATAATGGACAATGGAATGGTTATGTCATTGTTCCGAAAGCCTATGAAACAAGAAGCTTCTCATTAGGAAAAATTGAAACGATTAAGGAAAACTTTACGTCTGAGTTACAAGATATGCCTTATTAATCAATAGAATACCCGAATTGCTAGTTAATTTCATTGGAAAATAAATAAGTCGTGCTATCCTAATCTTAAACCACTAAGCATTAGAAAGCGCACGACTTATATGACTTATAATAGCACACTTCCAAAAGTTTTTGTTTATTTACTGACAACCATTGAGACGCTTTATCAAACGAGGGTTCCCCTTGAGGTTCAAAACCGAAAGAACGTCCATCTCGCAACATCAGATTGCTTAGTTATCGCTTGTTACCTATGGGGCGTACTGCATTTTAGTGAAACGCTTAAAGCTAAGCACCAACTTGCTCAAAGTTTATTTCCTAATTTCCTAGAATATTATCGCTTTGTCCGCCGTTGTAATGCCCTCTTACCGAGTATCCAAGTCATTCGCCAAGCACTCGTCTTTAAAGAGGTTGAAGGAATGAGTGTATCCATTATTGACAGCTTCCCCATTCCTTTGTGTCAGCCTATTCGTAATTTCAAAAGCAAAGTTCTTGGAGATTATGCAAATGTTGGCTACAATGCTACAAAGGGACAGTACTTCTATGGATGTAAATGTCATGCTTTAGTCAGTGAATCAGG
>NZ_BCVK01000093.1 GCF_001591705.1 Lactococcus cremoris subsp. cremoris NBRC 100676
AATTCGGGTATTTATAAACTATATCATTATAAATCGAACTAAAAAATACGTTTTTTCAAATCCTAAGTACAAGGTTTTACATCAGTAAAGCTATTACTAAAAAAATGATAATTATGCTTGCTACCAGCCCTAAAAGTAACAGACCAATAATTGTTCTCTTCTCTCGATTATTATTCATTATTAACTCCCAATTCAAGCTCCAAGTATCTACTATTCTTAAATTTTAAGAAATATGTATTTTTTAATCTTCACTCAATACTGTGCCCAGTATAACACTTTAATCTTTAATTGCAACAAAAATACAAAAAAGCCACTCCCGATTGAGTGGCTAAAGATGAAAGAGCGATAATTTCACTGAATCACCTTTAGATTAAGTATAACATTTTGATTTCTAAATACAACAGTAAAAATAATAATGAACAGTTTTTGATATAAATGACTATTCCTTCTCCTTTTCATGCGACATATTTATAAATCTTTTACTATTTTTAGTAAAAAAATAGACAAACTCGTAAAAATGTCTTTTTGTTTTTTAACATAATATGTTAAAATGTATTGTATAACTTACAGGAGTTTTTAAAATGAAAAAATCAATCGTTGCCCTATCTACTTGTATACTATTCACTACTTTACCTTCTCCGACAAAGGCAGATCAACTTGATAATCTATCGCCTGATACTTCTGTCCAAGCCGAACAAGAATGGTATGGTATTTCGACAATTGAATTTTTCAATATGGGGCTTGACTCTGGAATTATTGAAGTGACACAGGGCGATATTATTATTGGGACAGCAACTTTTGGTTATTATGGTGGTACTTCACTTACAGCTGACGATATAGTTGTCAGTTCTAACCTTAATTATGTCGTTATTTCTAATATTACTATTGATAATAATTCACATACCGGTACCTTTGATATTATGGTAGATACATCTAACATTAGTTCTGGAAGCGAAACTTTTCAATTGAATATTACAGATGCTCTCCCTGAAAATGATAGACATGTTACGCCCTACTCAATAACAAACATGATTCAGATTAATGAGGCTCCTGAGCCTGATCCAGATCCTACACCTGATCCTGATCCTACACCTGATCCTGATCCTACACCAGACCCAGATCCTACACCAGACCCAGATCCTACACCAGACCCAGATCCTACACCTGATCCTGATCCTACACTTGATCCTGATCCTACACTTGATCCTGATCCTACACCCGATCCAGATCCTACACCTGATCCTGATCCTACACCCGATCCAGATCCTACACCTGATCCTGAACCTACACCTGATCCTGAACCTACACCCGATCCTGAACCTACACCCGATCCTGAACCTACATCGCCCTCTATAAATCAAAATACGGTCAATATTCCGAAAGATTCTGTCACCTTAAATAAGGCAATTATCCCTAACACCGTAGAAAATAATATAAACACATTACCAGAAACCGGTGATAATGGAAAAACGAATATTTCTTTCATTTTAGCGGGAATCATTATGATAAGCTCAGCAGCAATCTTATTATACAAAATAAGATAAAAAATACTCAGTATTCCTGAGTATTTTTTTAATAAAGTTAATCTACTTACCAATTGCTCCTTGGTATATTATTGAGATGGCCTACGATAATAACTTTATAATTGTTTTATTCGTTCAATCTTTTAGTTTTATAAATTATATTATTGTTCACTTTTTATAGATTACTTTTAAACCTTAGTGATTGACACCTTATTTGACCATTGAGGAGTCCATAAATGTTTGTGAAATAATCGTATATCTTGAGCTATCAGCACTATCAATCATTTCTAATTTTCCGTCAGCATTAACCCTGAACTCATTAATTTTAGTTTTGTTAGCAATTGCCGCTCCACCATTTGGATTTGCTGAGTAATCTATTTTTAAAACATCAGCATAAACTAAGTTATTTTCTAAATGAATATTGACATCATAAGTTACATTTAATCTAGGATCGACGCCTTTGCTCGCAAAAATTGCATCTTGAACCGCTACCACCCAGTAGAGTATTTCTTTTTCATTTAAGCCTTTTTGATTAATTACTGGAAAAATATCCGAAGATACTTTCATTCCCGGATAATGTTCAAAATCTAAGCTTTCTAATGAACCATTATCATTTATTTCAAAAGTATTCCTTGAATCAATTTGAGCTGTTGTGACTTCAGTCTTTGCTACCGTTCTACCGTCACTTTCATTATTAAAAACATAAATCCTTTCAGGGCGATTATCAAGTGGATTTTCTCCTTCATACATTGCAACCCATTGTTTAAATTGTAAAGCCGAAAGGTTTTTAGTATCAACTGTTGAGCTTTGTTGACTCGATTGTGTAGATTGACTTTTAGATGAACTGCTAGACTGAGATGAGTTCTCATTTTGTGAACTTTTTTCGTAACTTTTGACGATTGCTCTATTTTAGAACTATTACTTGTATTAGATTTTTGTGAGCTGCATGCCCCCAGCGTCAAAAGTGCTGATACAGAAACTGTGATAATCGCAAATTTTTTCATAAATATACTCCTATATTTTATATTAATTTAAGAGTATCATATAAAATAACTTATCACAAACACTTTGTGATTTTTTATAAAAAAATATCAGGAACTGCTGACAGCCCTATTTAAGAGTTTTATTAGTTTATGTAAATAAAAAATAAAAAAAGCACCTAAACTAATAGGCACTTAGGAGTTTTATGAAAAAGTTTTATTTTTTGGAATATATATATTATAGCCTTCTTTTCTTAAATGAATAATAAAAAAGCGCCTGGGCTAGAGGCACTTAAGAATGAATCTTTTAAAAAGATTTTTGTACTGTATTTGTTTTACCCTTTTTTCTCTTATTTATGAAATGATTTGTTTACAAAATAAAAATAGCTCCACCCATAGAGTATTAAGTACAAAGAGCATGATTAATTATGTACGTTGCTACTGTTGCCTAACTCGATAGTATTGTAAAGCCAAACATAGTAATATTTAAAATACAATTTTATCCATAAAAAACCCTAACCAAAGTTAGGGTTAATTTTCTAATTTATTCGTATTTAGTTGACTTTGTAATTATTATTTAGAATAAGCGTTAAATGCTATTCCTTCATTTTTCCATCCAACTTGAATTAATGAATCTCTTTCATAAGAACTCATTGTAAAGTGATGTGATCCAACTTTTGCATTTGGATTATAAAGACGATAAACAGGGACTCCAGTATTCGCTTTAGCAACTGGGAATCTAAATGATGTTCCATCATTAGTCCACCCAACTGAAACAAGAGTCGTAGCTTCAAAATCACTTGTTGTATAATGGTGATCACCTGCATTTGGATTATATAAACGTTGCACAACTGGATATCCTGAGTATGGAGGTTCAGTTAATGGGATATAAAATGCGACTCCTTCAGATTTCCATCCCGCTTTTTCTAAAATTAGAACCTCCCAACCAGCAGGTGTAAGTAAATGTTCACCTGAATTTGGATTATAAATTCTATATAATTTTTCGTGAGGTGGCTCAGTATCTTCAGAAACTTGGTGTGCATTAATAACCCCTCCCATTATAAATGCCATTGCTGCTAAAGCAACTAAAACTATTTTTTTCATAATATTCTCCTAGATATTCTCCTAAACACACATATTCATATACCCGAATT
>NZ_BCVK01000094.1 GCF_001591705.1 Lactococcus cremoris subsp. cremoris NBRC 100676
ATACTATATTTATTCCAATAAAATTTTTCATAAAAGTTTACTCCTAAACAAAAAATGAGCGGCTGGTTACCGCTCATTTTTTTATTCTATTTCAACTTTTTTGTAGACTTGAAAGATTCATAAGATAAACAAAGAGTAGGATTGAAAAGCAACTTCCTAAAAGACTTGTCAAAAAGAATCCTAAACCTAGCGTACGCCAAAGTCCTATAAAAGTTTCTGGCGATAGGGCCAATTTTAAGGAAACACCAACAAATATTCTTCCTAGAACGAATTCTAAAAACAAGTCATAAATATAAAGAAGCATAAAGCTAAAAGAGAGAAAGGGAGTAATTTTCCATTTTCGTAAACAAGACAAGATTATCCAAAGAAGTAATAAAATTAGGAGGGTACTCGTCACTGGTTTTTGCACCCAAAGATAGAAAAAATAATTTTCGCGACTTTTTGCTAAATCAAAATTAGTACCGAATTTTATTTGATTGATTGTAGCAGGTAAAAACATTGCTCCAATCCAAAAAAGGAAG
Source organism: Lactococcus cremoris subsp. cremoris NBRC 100676 (assembly GCF_001591705.1). Lineage (GTDB taxonomy): Bacteria > Bacillota > Bacilli > Lactobacillales > Streptococcaceae > Lactococcus > Lactococcus cremoris. The sequence continues at coordinate 522 of NZ_BCVK01000094.1, forward strand.
ACCAGACAAATCTGCCAAAGTTTAATTATGTTTTTTTGTTTATTATCAGTCATCATCAACCTCTAATTCTTATTATCAGTAAACATTTGTTTTGATTATATGATGACTAGAACAAATGATATAAACATCAAGAAGCACCGAATTCTAATATTAGTCTGTAAAATATCGAATATACAAAATCAAGTTTCAGTTTATCCCAATTTTAGTAAAAATTAAGTGAGTTTCAATATAATATACTTATTCCAATAAAATTTTTCATAAAAGTTTACTCCTAAATAAAAGATGAGCGGCTGGTTACCGCTCATTTTTTTATATTTTTTCCAATGCTTGTTCTAAATCCGCTATCAAATCAGTCACATCTTCAATGCCGACTGACAAACGAATTGTTCCTTTAGAAATTCCTGCACTAGCAAGTTCTTCATCATTGAGTTGTTGGTGAGTGGTTGAAGCAGGATGAATAGCAAGTGATTTTGTATCTCCAACATTGGCCAAAAGGGAGAAAATTTCGAGATGGTCAATCAGGTCTCTCGCTTTTTTCTCATCTTTATCCTTGAGTTCAAAGGTAAAGATAGAGCCAGCATCTTTCGGATAATATTTTTGATAAAGCGCATGGTAAGCATTAGATTCAAGTAGAGGGTGATTTACAAGTTCAACTTTTGGGTGTTTGTCTAAGAAATCTACAATCTTTTTAGTATTGGCAATATGACGTTCAACACGAAGTGAAAGTGTTTCGAGTCCTTGCAAGAAAAGCCAAGAATGAAAAGGTGAAAGGGCTGCCCCCGTATCTCTTAGTAAAATAGCTCGGATTCTTGTTACAAAAGCAATTTCACCCAATTCGGCGAATTTAATGCCATTGTAGCTTTCATCGGCTTGTGTAAAATCAGGAAATTTCCCATTGGCCCAATCAAAGTTTCCACCATCAACAATTACCCCGCCAATAGAAGTTCCGTGACCACCAATAAATTTTGTTGCAGAGTGAACAATTACATTAGCACCGTGTTCAAAAGGTTTAAAGGTTACAGGAGTAGTAAATGTGGCATCAACAATGACAGGAATGCCATGTTTTTTAGCGATTGCACCAACAGCATCATAATCAATGACGTTATTTCCAGGGTTACCTAGCGTTTCATAATAAATAGCTTTGGTCTTTTCATCAATCGCCTCTTCAAAATTCTTCGGGTCATCTGGATTAACAAATTTAGTTGTAATTCCGTATTTTGGTAAAGTCCCAGAAAAGAGATGGTAAGTTCCACCATAGAGTGTACTTGCAGAAACGATATTGTCTCCGACAGTTGCGATATTTAAGATAGCATAAGTGATGGCTGCTGAGCCAGAACCAACACCAAGGGCTGCACTCCCACCCTCAAGAGCTGCGATGCGTGCTTCAAAAACATCATTAGTTGGATTACCCAAACGTGAGTATATGGCCCCTGGGTCTTGTAGAGCAAATCGTGCCTCAGCATGATCTGAATTGTTAAAGACAAAAGAAGTGGTTTGGTAAAGTGGAACAGCGCGTGCTCCTGTAACTGGATCAGGCTCTTGTCCCGCATGAACTTGCAATGTATCAAATTTATAATTATGATCAGTCATATTTTTTTCTCCTATTTGAAAAGTTTAAGATTAGAATTTAAAATACTTATTGATCACATTCGTTGATTATTCGTCAGCAATTCTTGTACCATAGCTTTCTCCTTTGTGCTATAAAACTTATTATCATTATAAGAGATTCAGAAAATTCTGGTTATAGAATTTTTAAATAGTACTGATAGAACTTTTAAAAGTAGAAAAAAGCTTGGAAATTAAAGAGATAATAAAAAAACAGCTCCAAGAGCTGTTTTTTTATTAATGATTATGTTTTTCAAAATAGCGCATAGTTATAAGTAGGGCTTTTCGGAAAATTTTGGGATGTCTACGAGCCACATTCACCATGAATTTATCACCAAAGGCGTGAAGATATCGAAGACTTGGTTTGAGCTCCGTTGCTGCTTTATAAAAAACTTCGGCTAAGTCAGAAGCCTTGGCACTATTTTTCATAAAACGGTCAAGTCCAGAAGCAACGGAATTCACAAGAGGTTGATAAGCCGAATTTTCACTCATGTTCTTTTTGGAATTTTCTAGTGCGATATTTCCCCAGCTTGATTGAGTTCCTCCCGGTTGTACACAAACGGAACGAATACCAAATTGAGCAACTTCGAGGTCCAAAACATCTGACCATTGTTGAAGGGCTGCTTTTGTAGCATGATAGTAGGCACCAAGTGGCATATAGACATCGCCACCAATAGATGAAATATTAACAATGCGTCCATAATTTTGGGCTCTCATCGTTGGTAAGATGAGTTGAGTTAATTCAACAGCTCCAAAAAAGTTAGTTTCAAACTGCTTACGAATCTTATCCATTGGGATTTCTTCGGCTGGCCCATATTCTCCATAACCAGCATTATTGATGAGCACATCAATATGGCCTGCTTCATCTAAAATTTGTTTAACAAAGGCTTTATTGGAGTCAGAGTCTGTAACGTCAAGTTTAATCGCTCTAATTTTTTCACCATCTTGGGGAATTTTGTCAACTCTACGCGCCCCTGCATAAACTTTCCAACCACGTTTGGCAAAAAGTTTAGTAGCTTCAAAGCCCATTCCGTTTGAAGCACCAGTAATTGCAACAGTTTTTTGTGTCATCTCTTTACTATCCTTTCAATTCTTCCTTTGTTTGTTTCTCTAATTTTAAAAATAATTATACCACTTTAGTAAATCAAAGGCTAAAAAAACTTCCGCGGAGTAAACGGAAGTTTTAGGAGTATTTATGAAAAAAGTTTATTTAGGAGTATGGAAACTATTATACGTTATAATGCTGAAATGAAACTTAAATGAAAAAGAAAATGTTTGTGTATTTTTAGAAACCCTTTTCTTCGTTTGTTTTCCCGGATTATTCATAGAAGAATAGTAAGCAGTCATTACGTTTGATTAAGTTGGTTCTTTTATTTCTGTCTTTCAATATGTAATTTATAAACCCGAATTGCTAGTTGATTATTTAGGCATGACTTGATACGCGATAGAATATCTTAAAGTCTCTGGTTCCAGTGATGCTGATTTTAACAA
>NZ_BCVK01000095.1 GCF_001591705.1 Lactococcus cremoris subsp. cremoris NBRC 100676
ATTCATATATAATAAACAATAAGCTATCAAATATATTGTGGGCCTCTTGATAATTCAACGCTTCGAGTCTATCATTTTATATTAAATATTACAAAAATAAATCGATTGTGTAGCTCTACAAGTGCACACATAGATAAAACTTGTACATAATAAACGTCTAAAGTAATAAATTTACAAATTTGGTGGCTAGGGACGAACTTAATCTCAAATACAGTATAAAGAATTCAAAAAGAAAAACCGCTCCATTGAGCGATTTCTTAGTCTATAAGATTCTATATAAACTGGATAATGGAGGCGAGGGGAGTCGAACCCCTGTCCAAACACCTTGCTACATCAACGTCTACAACCATAGGACTTTCTCAAATTTAACAAAATGCCAAAGCCAGTCTCAAACAGCGACATTTTGCGGGACTTTAAATCTCTTTTGCTGCGTCAAGTCTCCACAACAACGTATCTGACTAAAAGTTTAGGCCGTCAAATTGCCATCAGTGAGCAAAAATCAGGCACGCATGGTGCTGTTTAGGCTGCCATTGCGTAAGTTTGTGTATTATTTTTAGCAGTTATATTTATCTGCGGATGATTATCCTGATCCCTCAGCAGTTGCAGTTCATGCGCGACAATGCCTGTCGAATCCGTAACGCCCCCAAATTCAGGGAATTCTTACTGGCAGTCTGTCAGTAACTTTTATGAACCTTGAAGTTTAATTATAGCATATTTTAGCATTTCTGTCAGTAAATTCATTATCTCTAACTACTAAAATTCTTCTTCATCAATCTGCTGTATTTCCTGAAGTTTACTGATTAAGTATTGGTCAGAAGGATACTTTTTCATCAGTTCTTCAAGCAATTGATTACGCACCACATAATTACTAAAAAGATGCAATTTTTCTTCGTAGCTTTCGAGCACTTTTTCGGTCCGTTTAATATTATCATAAACTGCTTGACGGCTGATATTAAATTCTTCTGCTATTTCAGCCAAACTGTAATCGTCAGCATAATAAAGTTCAATGTAGTTCATTTGCTTGTCAGTTAAAAGTGTCGCATAAAACTCAAAAAGCGTATTCATTCGATTGGTTTTTTCGATTTCCATAATGTCTATTATAGCAGAAATTAAGTGATTTTTTAGTTTTATTCTTAGTTTTAACTTATCATTTAAGTTTTTAAAAATGTAATTTTTTTAACTCGTTTCTGCTGCCATTACCCCTTCATTTTTTTATTCAAAAATAATAATTTATTCTATACAAAGCTCCCTGTTTTCGTTATAATTAAAAGTATGAAAAAAATTTTAATTGCTGATGATGATCGGGCAATTTTGACCCTATTATCTTATAATTTTCGGCAAAATGATTACGAAGTAACCATCGTATCAGACGGAAAAAAAGCTTATGATAAAGCTCGAAAAAATCCCTTTGATTTGCTTCTTCTTGATTTAATGATGCCTGAATTTTCCGGAATTGAAGTCACTAAAAAGCTTCGTAAAGAAGGTAATTTTACACCAATTTTAATTTTAACTGCTCGCGATGATGATGAAATGAAACTGACAGGTCTGTCAGCAGGTTCTGATGAGTATTTAGATAAAACGACTCCAATGAAAGAAATCATTGTCAGAGCTGAAGGGCTCATTCGTAGAAATCAAATGTATAATCAAACAGCTTCTGATTCTGTCAGTGAATCTTTGGACGAAAGTCCTGCAACACTTGTTACTGACAGACTGGTCATTGATTTTACAAAAAAAGAAGTCACTTTTGATGCAAAAGTTTTAGACTTAACCAAAAGAGAATTTGAAATTCTAGAACTCTTAGCAAAAAGACAAGGCGAAATCATCAGCCGTGAAGAACTTCTTCAACATTTTTGGGGAATTTCGGATACAGCAGAAACACGGACAATTGATGTCCTCATCTCAAAAATCCGTAAAAAACTAAATAATCATTATATCAAAACAAAACGAGGATTCGGTTACTATTTTGAAGAAAATGAAACTTAAACACATCATGCTGATGACAGTGCTGTACATCATTGCAACATTAAGCTTGGTGATTCTATCGAACCAAAATATCTTAGAAAATGATACAAATAGGGTATTAAAAACAATAGATCAAATACAGCTTTTTTTAGAAAAACATCCTGATAATCCCTTACCCGCTAACTTTGAACATCTTTCAAAAAATACGGTAAATTCAGATACTAAAAAAATTAAAAATGGCGCTGCCTATGCTCGAAGTTTAGATTCTAAAGATATTACTGTTACCAGCCCTATCTTTAGTGAAGGACAAATCGATGGCTATTTGAAAGTTACAGAAAATCGCACGTCTACTTTCTTTACCGATTTTGCAATTATCATTTTTGCTATTTTATTTTACTTGGCAGTTGCCATACAGGTTTTGAAATCTGCTCAGAGAGCTTATGTTTTTCGCGAAAATACTGTGGCTAAGATTAAAAATATTGAGCGAAGTCCTTTAACGCAAAGTTATCTGATGAATGAAAATGATGACAAAATTACAACTGAGCTCAATAAATTAGGCGAAAAAATCCAAAAGCAAGCCTTATCACACACTGAAAAGAAAGAAAATCTCTACGAATTCATCGAGTTTTTCCAATTTCCCATTTTTATTTATAATAATAAGGGAAAAATTCGTCGAACAAATGCTTCTTTCAAAAATGAGTTTTCAGACACCGAGAATCTTGATATTTTCAGTCCTTATGCCGATTTCTTAAATTTTCTAGTTGACAAAATTTTACATCCAGATATACAAGAAAAACTTTTCTTCTTTGAAAAGCTTGGCGCTTATTATCAAGTCCGCATCACTCCACTGCCCGATCTTGATAGTCGCTTCATGGTAACCATGAATGATGTAAGTTCTTATCGTCGAACAGTTGATGCTCATAATGCCTTTATTGCCAACGTTTCTCATGAATTGAAAACACCGCTCACTTCAATAAAGGGCTTTGCCGAATTACTTGAAACAGACACTGTTTCTCCTTCTGAAACCAAAAACTTTGCTTCAATTATCCATAAAGAAAGTTCTCGTTTGATGAGCCTTGTTCAGGATACTCTACTACTAACTAAGCAAAATCAACGTATTGAGAAAAAGAAACTCAGCCTTTCTGCTCTAATTCAAAATATTTTACAAAGCTCAAGTCCCCAAATTTCTGAAAAATCTCTTCGTTTAGAAACACAAATTGAAGAGATTACTTTCAAAACCAATGAACAAATGGTACACAGTATTTTTGAAAATCTGATTGAAAATGCCATCAAATATACTCCTGCTCAGGGTCAAATTTTTGTCAGCTTACACCATGAACAAGATAAAATTATCTTCAGTGTTACTGACAATGGTCCTGGTTTAAGTGAAATTGAAAAAGAAAGAATCTTTGATCGCTTCTATCGTGCTGATGAGAGCCGAGCAGAGGTCAGCGGAACAGGATTAGGACTCGCCATTGTTGAAAAGAATGTCCAAGAACTTCATGGCACAATTGATGTGGTATCTATTCTTGGAAAAGGAACCACCTTTACCGTTAATCTTTGAGTGGTCATCAGTAAATTTACTTATCAAAA
>NZ_BCVK01000096.1 GCF_001591705.1 Lactococcus cremoris subsp. cremoris NBRC 100676
TCTGATTCACTGACTAAAGCATGACATTTACATCCATAGAAGTACTGTCCCTTTGTAGCATTGTAGCCAACATTTGCATAATCTCCAAGAACTTTGCTTTTGAAATTACGAATAGGCTGACACAAAGGAATGGGGAAGCTGTCAATAATGGATACACTCATTCCTTCAACCTCTTTAAAGACGAGTGCTTGGCGAATGACTTGGATACTCGGTAAGAGGGCATTACAACGGCGGACAAAGCGATAATATTCTAGGAAATTAGGAAATAAACTTTGAGCAAGTTGGTGCTTAGCTTTAAGCGTTTCACTAAAATGCAGTACGCCCCATAGGTAACAAGCGATAACTAAGCAATCTGATGTTGCGAGATGGACGTTCTTTCGGTTTTGAACCTCAAGGGGAACCCTCGTTTGATAAAGCGTCTCAATGGTTGTCAGTAAATAAACAAAAACTTTTGGAAGTGTGCTATTATAAGTCATATAAGTCGTGCGCTTTCTAATGCTTAGTGGTTTAAGATTAGGATAGCACGACTTATTTATTTTCCAATGAAATTAACTAGCAATTCGGGTATTATAATATAGTTTCCTTATATTTTTCTTTGACTGGACAAAATCATTTGCTTCATAAAAGAGACAAATAATACTCTAATTATAACATTTCCTGATATTTTTTGGTATCGCTTGCCTATTTTTATTAATTCAAAAAAGCATCATATTAATGATGTTTTTTTCTACAATTTATTTTAAAGTTTTCAATATTTCTAAAAAGTTTTTTTCACTTTCAGAAAGAATAGCTATTTTTTGATAAGCATAATTGATATGGAAGTATTGTTTGTCCGCTTCAATAAGTGGAATTTTGACCAGATGTTTGAAATCTTCTGATAGTCCAATATCTGCCATAAGACTAATTCCTAAATTTTTTCTCACCAGTTCTTTTATCGTATGAGCATCATCAAGTTTCAAGACAGCATTCGCCGAATGGTTATATTTCTCGTTTAATAAATTAAAAGCAGTAAAATGAATATTATGTTCGCCCAACAAGATAAAATCTTCATTAAGTAAATCTTTAAAGGCAAGTTCTTTCTTGCTCGCTAATGGATGGTGGTCAGACATGATAATGAAAAATTCTTTTTGAAAAAGTTCTTCAATTTCTAGTTCTGGATGTTTAATTTTCTCTAAACTTCCTAGTAAGCTTGAATCTATTTCACCATTTAAAAGCTGACTCAGTAATTCGTTTGAACCGCCATAAATCATATGTAAGGCATTTAAAAAGTTTAAACTTTCTTCTTCTTTTAATATCTTTGATAATAGATAGGAACTTATTATTGGAGGAAAACCAACTTTAAAGTCCTTCATACTAGAACGATGGATTGCTTTTTTAGTATGATTTAGTTCTGAGAGAATTTCATTTGTCCTCATCGCCAAAAGGTCACCTTCTGGCGTCAAGTCAACCACCTGATGTGAGGAATCTTTATAAAACAAGTCACAATCGTAATAACTTTCCAGCCTTTTAATGGCATAAGAAATGGTGGGTTGACTTACTCTAAAATATTTGGCGACATTAGTGAAAGATCGTAATTTGGACAATTGGTAAAAATACTCAAGATCTCTTAAATTTAAATTCATAGTTATGCTCCTAAAAAATATTTTAACATAAATTTATCATTATTCTTGGCTTCATAAGTAATATTTATCAACTCTTTTGGATTTGAATATAAGAAAAGCCATCTTAAAGGATAGTCACCTAAGTGATGATTCTTATCAACAAACTCTTTGGTATAATCGCTTTTGGTGGTGAAACAGCGAATCTTGCGTTTTTCTTCATTTCTAACCTAGTGGAAATAACTGCTTTGCTACAAATGTCTTACCGAATTTTGAGCATTTATTTTCATCCTCGGTAGAGTCCTCATTCGCTTCTTTGCTTAATAGATAAATCTAATAAGTACAATAAAAAAACCCGTTACTCTAATTGTAACGGGTTTTTTCTAAGCTGTTTTTTCAAATTTACGATGTTTTAATGTATAAACTATATCTGAGGCTTTAGCCACCTCATTTTCGTGAGTTACAAGGATCACAATTTTATTATCTGTATGAGCAATTTCTTTAAAAAGTTCAACGATTTGTGCCGTTGTTTCTTCATCAAGATTCCCTGTTGGTTCATCAGCAATAATGATATCATGGTTTAAAACCAAAGCTCTAGCAATGGCTACCCTTTGTTGTTGTCCTCCTGATAATTTACTGACAGGTTTATAAATCAAATCTGGGGTCAACTCCACTTTATTAAGGGCTTCTTCAATGGCCACTTTCTCATTCTCAAATTTTACTGACGAGATTTTTACGGCTGTTTTAACATTGTCATAAGCACTCATGTAAGTCAATAAATTATAAGCTTGAAAAACAGTACTTACTGTTTTCTTACGATAATTTGTTAAATTACTTGATTTGATTGGCTTATCATTGTAAGACATTGTCCCAGATTTGAGAGTATCAAGACCGGCAAGCAAGGAAAGAAAAGTTGTCTTTCCCGAACCTGATTGACCGAGAATGGCATACATTGTTCCTTTTTCAAAACTTTCGGTTACATCTTTAAATAAATAATCATCGGGATTGCTATAATAATAAGTTAAATTCTCAACTTTTAGAGTCATATTTGCTCCTCTCATCTTTTAAAATTTACTGACAAAATGTAACAACTATTTTTTTGCTAAAAATGAAAGCTGTCAGTAAATAATTTGACTGTTTCTTCTTTTAAATATCAATTCGTTAACACTTGTTTTGGATTCAATCTTAAAATTCCAATACTTGCCAAACCAACAGCTATCAGTGTAATTAGAATTGCAATTGCAACAAGCAATAGAATTTCAGTAGCCGATGTCTTAATATTCAATTTTTCAAGCGCTTTTGCTTCAGAACTTGATTGTCCGAAGCCGAAGGCTCCGCCTGCACGTCCCACAAATCCACCTGCATTTCCTGATGGTCTTTGACCTTGAGTTCTCGTGCCATTTTCACCTGGTGCCCCTGCGTTGGTTATCGTCGTTGTTTGAGTTGTTTCTTGTTTCAAAAGTTGTTGTCCAACGACATTGCCGACAACATTTCCGGCTGCTGAAGCAATTCCGACAGAAACTATCATGACCATAAAGAGTTCAAAGAAAAATTGTCCAATAATCTTAATTTTAGATTCTCCAAGGCTCATCAACACACCAATTTCAAAGCGACGTTCACGAACCATGAGCATGACGATGAGTGCCAAGATTATAGCACCAGCAATAGCCACAATAAGAACAATATTTCTAGCAAAGCTTGCCACATTATTCAATGATGATTTTACATTTTGGTAAGCTTGATCGTTTTTAGAAACTTGGAAATTACTGTCATTAACTAATTTATTAGCAGCTTTTACAAAAGTATCTGCTTGTGCGGGATTTTCC
>NZ_BCVK01000097.1 GCF_001591705.1 Lactococcus cremoris subsp. cremoris NBRC 100676
AATTTTTTTATTAAAAAATGAGAAAAAAGTATGTAGCACATAGGTTTTTTTATAACAATTTATGATTATATATAAAAGACAAATAGCATAAAAAAACTGATTTAATATTATTTATTTTATATATTATCAATTTTGAAATATGATATAAATATCATCTAATAAAATTTCACCTAAAACTCATATAAACTGGTAAAATAAAGATAATAAAAATCATGCATTATTGAGAGGGAGAAAAAGGAATGGCAGAAGCAAAATTTGAAGCTGCTTTAATCAAAAAACTAGAAGCAGAAGGATGGACCTATCGTAAAGATTTATCTTATGTCCCTATTAAGGTTTTAGAAGGGCACTGGCGTGAGGTGCTTAATGAAAATAATGCTTATAAATTAAATGGCAACCCTTAGTTGATACGACGGGGATTTATCACGGAATTAATCTCTTGCGATTCCAAATGCGCAATGGCGTTGATTCGGAATTTTTATTTCAGAGACTAAACACGATGCCAATGAAAAATTGGGCAGTTTCGCACGCGAATCCCACAGTCAGCCAAGCAAGCATCAATCAAACGGAATTAAGTAAACAGCCAATTTCGTCGCCAACACTAACTGAGCAACAACAGATTGGTAATTTTTTCAAGGAAATTGACAACATTATCGGTCTTCATCAACGTAAGTTGGATTTGTTGAAAGAACAGAAAAAAGGCTTATTACAAAAGATGTTTGTGTAGAATTATGATTCTATTAAATTCATAGAAGGCTATTTACTGGCTCAACAACGATTAAGGTCCTGGAGACCATTCGAGGCATATGCAAAAATAACCCAAAAAATTAGAGGAAGTCATAGAGCGGTATTGACTTGAATAGGTGAGACATTGATTGAATTATTTTCAGAAGTTGCGCAAAATTATTTAACAGAAAAAAATAATGCTTTTAAAGAAAACTCACTAGGGACACTAGTGAGAAAAGACATACCTAATGAGATTATGACATTTCTTGATCCAGAAAAATTCAGTGTGAAAGGATCTATAGGACAAGGACAGTGGGCAGTTATCCCATGGGTATGTATTTATAATAAAGCTATCTCTGCAAAAACAACGTATGGAATTGATATTGCGATCTTGTTTAAAGCAGATATGACGGGGTTTTATATTACGTTAAATCAAGGATGGACGTTTTTTAAAAATTCCTATAAACCTAAACAAATTGCAAAAGAAAAGATTAAACAAGCTTCATATACTCTAAGTAACATCGTTGATGATCTAAGATACAGTGTAGATCCAATTGACTTAGGGTCTTCAGAAACTTTAGCAGTCGGCTATGAGCTTGGTTCGATTTTTAATAAATACTACGATATCGAATGTTTACCTACAAATGAAGAGTTCGAAGAAGACATTAAAGCATTTACTCAAATGCTGGTAGAAGTAGAATTATATATAGGTAAAAATCGTAGTTTTGAGGATTTTTATCGTGAAATCTTAAATAATTCGTTTTATCAAGCGCTTATACATGACCAAAGTATCTTCAAAGAAGTAGATGATAATGACGAAACTTATGTCTATCAAATTGAAGAAGAAATGGCAGAGTCACCTGCTGAAGAAATCATTGAAGAACCAACACAGCGGAAAGATCCTGTTATCAATCGTGGGGGGCAAGAAAACTGGCCCCGAGATAGTAAAATAGCTGCGATAGCGCTCAAGAAAACCAATTTTTTATGTGAAGTTGATCCTACCCATCAAACTTTTACATCTAGAAAAACTGGAAAATCATATATGGAGGCACATCATCTAATTCCTATGGGAAGACAAGGTGAGTTTGATTATAGCTTAGATAAGATCGCAAATATTAAGTGTATTTGTCCCAATTGCCATCGATTGTTGCATCATGGGACAGATAGTGAACGAAATCAAGTGTTAGAAATTCTTTATCAACAATCAATTTCTAATTTACGACGTGTGAATTTATCTATTGCATTCGATGAACTAAAAACATTTTATTGATAAATGTAAAAATAGGAGTTGATGTTAAGTCATTTTCTCATAGTTACAGGGTCTATAATTAGATAATAACCCCTGAGAAATCAAATAAAAATAACCCCTATTATTCAATTTCTGAATTATAGGGGTTATTTATTTATTAAATGTTATAATGGATAATGCATAGAGTATAAATGCACAGGAGGAAATAAACATGAAAAAAAAATAATTACTATATTTTCTATTATAGTTATTTTAGTCGGTATAGGATTTGGATACTTTTTTGGAATTGCAAAGCCGCATAAAGAAGCGGTTAATAATTTTAATAGTACTTATAGGCCAATCGAAGACAAAAATAAATCTTTGGATAAAATTATTAAAAATGCAGAAAAAAATTTAGCAAATAATGAACTACCACTTGATAATTCAACGAAAACAAACCTTGAAAAGATTTTAAAGAAATCTCAAAATGATAAGATCAAAGTTCCAGAAATTCCCAATAAAACTTCTGACATTAACAAATCAATAAAGTCTTTACCAAAAAAAGTTGATTATAGTATTAACGAAAGAGAATTAAAATTGGCTTTATCTAATTTTAAAGAATCAATCAATAAAAATAAGTTAGTGACTAACCCGACTTCAGATTTTGTAATCGAAAAATTGAAATCTTTACCCACTGTTACAGGGGTTCAAGCAGTAACAGAAACCAATGATCCAAATGGATCATTGAACAAACCTGGGGGGTATACCTCCGCTATCTATTTTACGGATTCTGCAGTACAAGACCAAATAGATGGATCAGATATTGTTGCTAAAGGTACTGATGCCGGAGGGCAAATTGAAGTTTACAAATCATCTGAAGAAGCACAAAAGCGCAATGATTATTTATCAGCATTTGATGGTGCAGGATTATTTAACTCTGGTTCTCATGAAGTTTGTGGTACTTGTGTAATTAGAATATCAAGTAAATTAACTGCAACCCAACAAAAAGAATTAACAAAAAAAATAATTGATAGTCTAACTCAATTATAAAAAAAATACTATAAGTAATTGATGCTATCCTTAAATCTTAGAGTCACTATTGTATAATTTAGACAAAGGATAAAAACATGCAAAAACGCTACTTACAAGAATTTAAAGACACCCTTCTCGACTTTTATCATTCTGGGCAATCCGTCACCCAGCTGTCTAAAGAATACGGCGTGGCTCCTGCAACGATTTATAAATGGATCGACCTCTATTCTAAGTCTAATGAAAGCTCCGTCTCTAAAGCTGATTTTCTAGAATTAAAAAGACAACTGGCTAAAGTTAAGGAAGAACGAGACATCTTAAAAAAAGTATTGACCATATTCGCCGAGAAAAAGAAGTGAGTGCTGCGGATATGACTCTAACCATACAAAC
>NZ_BCVK01000098.1 GCF_001591705.1 Lactococcus cremoris subsp. cremoris NBRC 100676
TATCAAATCTCCGGTTTTAACAATACGATAATTTTTTACAGATTCTTTGGTTGATTTTAAACCAAAAAATGTTCTTTTAGGAATTAACTCTGTTCCCAGAGATGCAGCTAGAATATCTTTTTGGTTATATAATCCATTATTATTTTTGTTTTTTGATGGTTGAAATAGTTCTTTTAACTTACGCTCTTCCCAATCATCCGTGAATCCTTTAAATCGCAATTCTGGAACTTTCTTTTTAACTGAATCATCTATTTTCGCCATAGTCCCCACCATTTTCTTGGTTTTTCTTGTTCTTCTATCCTTTTTTGCTCTTTGATTGTCTTTAACTTTTCACTCATCATAAGTCCTGTCTTTTAACCGTTGGTAGATAGTGCTCGATTGCTTTTTTGAGATACTTCGCTATATTGCGTTTAGAATAGGCTTCTTGTTTGCTAGATACATAGCTTAAATGACCTTTGACCCCATTAAGTCCTCGTAAGGCTTTCAGTTCGTCATAGAGAGGGTAAACATTTTTCTGTAAGCCTGCCATTGTTTTAATATCCATAAAATCATTTGGGAAAAGCAACATATTTTCAGACAGTAGCTTAGTATAAGGGCTTTGCATAGATTCTGTATACAAGTCTTTTTCTGTTTCTTCTTTAGCTTTCTTGCCCTCAATATAGGCTTGGTCTTCTAGCTTGTAGCTGTTGTCGTCTGCTTTCCGTTTCTTCTCAATATGAAAGACTATGCTATCAATTGAACGTCCTTTTTTTATTTTTTCATAGCTTACGTTAAAAGAGGTATGAGCGTTGATTTCTTCTAACGGTTTTTTTAATATCCAATTCTCAAAATGAGGGAAATGTTTGTATTCATTGACGGTATCAGTGATTTCTCGCAACTCTTTCACTGTGATTGAGGGGTTGCGGTAGTTTTCCACCTGTTCGGCTCTCCGTCCGCCCTTATTGCTGTAATGCTCGTATTGGTTGTAGTTCATCGATAACCATTTATAAAGAATAATAGAGTACTTGCTATTTAATTCCATAATTTCAGATAAGGCATATTTCGTAAAATTCTGCTTTAACTCAATCAAATAAGGCATAATGTCTTGATTAAATCGTATCATGACCTTATCGTCATAGTCCGTCCATTCAACTGTTGGAATGGGTAGTATCCGTCTAAATTTAAACCCTTTATTTTTCTCTTCTTTGATTTCAAAAAAAGCTTGCTCTTGCATTTTTGCTACCGCTTGTTTAAAACGAGTGTGTTTGTTGCTATCATCTACCTTAAAAAAAGTAAACAATTCAGCTTTTGATAAATAAATGATATTGTCTTTTGGTGGCTCTTCGGTATTGATACAAGACACGGCTAGTTCAAACATTTTGAGAGGTGTTTTATCCATTTTAGCAATAGAGGTAATTAAGCTATTATGCTCTACTACTTTTCTTTTTGAAAGTTCATTCAAGGTCAGCACCTGCTTTTGGTTTTCTTGTTTTTCTGTTATAATAGGCATGTAAATACTCCTTTGTGAGTGATTTTAGATAGGCATAGAGAAAACATTTTTCCGAGTGAATTTCTCTATGTTTTTATTATATCAAAACACAGTCAGTTGTTCAATCTTTTCTGACTGTATACATAGTTTTTTCTGACTGTATACATAGTTTTTTCTGACTGTATACATAGTTTTTTCTGACTGTTTAATTCTGCATACCCTTGGAAACACTGACTTTTTTTTCACGCAAAAGAACAAAAGATTAAAATATATATGATAAATTAATATAGGCTTTAAAACTATGTACAAGGTAGAGAAATGTTGAAAAAACTTTGATATAATTAAATAAGTTAATTAAATAGTTAGTTACTGAATGACTTGTAACTAATGTAAATAGAGAATTCAATATTGAATAAATTTGAACATATCGAAAGTCATTCATAATCTTGCGCTTGAGAGTAAGAATAGTTACTAAAAAACTTACTCAATTGAAAATGTTATTACTTTAAAAATAGCCTAGAGCGTAGTATGAAATAAAGATTATGAGTTCCATGAGTGTCGTGAATAAAAACACTCCGTGACGCGTAGAAGTCTGACAGAGTTATTTATAGAAAAGTATTGAAATTAAGTAGTCTTTTCTTTTAACTTGCTGGGATTATACGACACGATAAGGGCTAAGGGCTATCTAAAAAGTAGCACGGAATAGATTCTATAAGCTATATAACTGTATTTATCTAGTACAATCATCAGCAAAGAAACAATAGTTCTATAACGTCTTATTTTGTCTTGTAAGAACAGAGTTCTCTACGTGGGTAAACTTATCCTTGTATGTTATTGCTGTTCTTAGAAGCGAGAATATAGGCTTTAAATATATAACTAAAAGAATATGACTATGAACCAAGTATCTAGTACAATCATCAGCAAAGAAACAATAGTTCTATAACGTCTTATTTTGTCTTGTAAGAACAGAGTTCTCTACGTGGGTAAACTTATCCTTGTATGTTATTGCTGTTCTTAGAAGCGAGAATATAGGCTTTAAATATATAACTAAAAGAATATGACTATGAACCAAGTATCTAGTACAATCATCAGCAAAGAAACAATATAAGTGCACTAAAAGAAATAATTATATACAGACAAGAAAAAAATAAAAATATTTTCATTAGGGGTAGCGCCCCCTAAGTTGCTATGTTAAGGTAAATTTTCAGCACAAAGGACTCCTCTTTGAAAATCTCTCAAAGAATTAAAAAGAAAACTAATCTAGTACAATCATCTGACTAGCTCTAGTTCTCTGTATGCTATATAACTAAAACAATAGTGTTAGAAGATTAAAACGATATAAGTGCAACTAAAAGAAAACTTATCTAGTACAATCATCAGCAAAGAAACAATAGTTCTATAACGTCTTATTATGGCTTGTATGCTCGTATAGATATCATTGCCATATAATTCAAGTCTAAGGAGCTTAACACTCTTAGAATAGATTATATAAGCTCTATAACTGTATTTATCTAGTACAATCATCAGCAAAGAAACAATAAAGTGCAAAAAAAAATGTAGTAATAAGAATATACAGACAAGAAAAAAAGAATTAATAGGTACCGCCCCATTAAGTAGAGTTTCAAGGTAAATTTTCAGCACAAAGGACTCCTCTTTGAAAATCTCTCAAAGAATTAAAAAGAAAAGTTTTAGCTGGTACAATCATCAGCAAACTTTGGTTCTATTATATAAAAAAACATAAAAACAACCCCTATTACCTGTCCAATAGATAACGGGGGTTATTTTAATAGTCTTTTTGAGGGGTTATTATCTAATTATAGACCCTAAACAAACATTTTTTGTAAGTAGCCTTTTTTCTGTTCTTTCAACAAATCTAACTTACGTTGATGAAGAGCGATAGTTCTATTAAGTTGTTCCATAAATTGAACAATCTTACTTTGTTCCTCGTACGATTTAGGAATAGTGACTTTTCCTTCTAAAAATTCTAAATCAGTAATATTAACATTATTTCGTGCCCCAACATTTACAAGTGGAAATAAATAGAAATCCAATCGATTTTTATCTTCAAAATAGAATTGAATAATACTAGAGTTAATGTCTTTTTGTAATGTATAAACACAATAGAGAGGAGGAACTATCCCTACATTACCTTTATTGCTTCTAATAATTCCGTTCGGAAATCCTTTTATAGGTGATTTTGTATA
>NZ_BCVK01000099.1 GCF_001591705.1 Lactococcus cremoris subsp. cremoris NBRC 100676
CAGCAATGATTCATGATTACTATTTTTAGCAATTAAATAATTAGAGAAACTTATCACTTATAACTATCTTCTAAGATAATATATTTACGATGCTTGAATTGCATTTTCAAATAAGTTATAATTATGGGATTGGATTACTTTTCTTATATATAAAATGATTGACGCTGTAATCTGAATCTAGTAAAACTAATTCACAAAATCAAGAAATAGAAATTGATAAATTTATATCAGGTTATCAATACTTAAGCATTATTGAACTATGAAAAAGCTCTGATTGAAGTAAATTGGAGTTTTCTTATTCACTGATAAAGAACAATTAATTTATAAGCCCGTGGAGGGGAATTTTGAAATATTTTAGAGAATCGATTATTGTAACAATTATTGCATTGATTATTGCCGTAGTTTATGGCGGAGTGGATGCACTTGTTTTGGCAACTATTTTAGGAATTATGGAGGTTTCTTTATCGTTTGACAACGCAATCGTAAATGCACGTATCCTTGAACGAATGAGTCATCGTTGGCGTAATATTTTCTTAACTGTAGGAATGCTTATTGCTGTACTTGGAATGCGTTTTATTTTCCCGTTGGCAGTTGTTTCTATTTCTGCTCAGTTGAGTCCTTTGGAAGCACTGCACTTAGCAATGGAAAAAGGTGATCCAGAGACTATAGGTACTTATGGCTATATTCTTCAACATGCCCATCCAATGATTGCAGCATTTGGGGGAGCATTTTTATTGATGCTAGCTTTAAATTTCTTTTTTGATGAGAACGATTATCATTGGATTGTAATTCCTGAGAAACTTCTTTTTAGAATCGGAAAATTTCCAATGGCAACGCCAATGATTGTTTTAATAGTCATGATGGGAATTTCAAAATGGGTAAGTAGTCAATCATATTTGATTTTTTTCGCAGGTGCAGCTGGAATGGTGCTCTATATGGCCGTTGAAGGTTTAGGAAGTTTGATGGAACATCATGGGACCTTGGCTGAGGTAACAGAAGAAATAGAAAATGACGAACCACTAATTGCTCAAACTGTTCTTGCGACAGGAAAACAAGCCTTCGTACTATTCCTCTATCTTGAAATGATAGATGCTTCATTTAGTTTTGATGGTGCCATTGGCGCTTTTGCCATTACCTCAGACCCGATTGTCATTATGTTAGGTTTGGGATTGATTGGTGCAATGTTTGTAAGGTCACTAACAGTTTATTTAGTAGAAAAAGGTACTTTGAATGATTTTGTTTATTTAGATCATGGTGCACATTGGGCAATTTTAGTTTTATCTGTTTTATTGTTAATATCAATTAATGTCGAGATTCCTGAAATTATTACAGGATTAATTGGTGCAATTCTCATAGGAGCATCATTTTTATCTAGCGTACTTTATAACAGAAAACATAAAGAGCTTAACTAATAAAATCTACAATTATCAGTATGAAAAATAGTCTTAAATGGCTATTTTTTTATTATTTTGAAGAAAATATTGATATGTAGTTATTAATAATTGACTAATGATAAAAATAATGGTTTAATGGTTTAAAAATATAAACCATTGCTGACGAATGAAGGATGAACCATGACAGATTATAAATATTTAAAAAAAGAGCTGGCAGAAGTTAGCGATTTCTTAATTGCTTTGGGGGATGAAAAAAGACAAGCAATTATCATTAGACTTTTAGAAGAGATGGATTGCAAAGGAATTCAAGTTGGTGAATTAATTGAAGAAACCGGCTTGTCTCGCCCCGCAATTTCACATCATTTGAAAATTTTAAAGCAAGCAAAAATAGTAAATTATCGTTCAGAAGGAACTAAGAATTATTATTATCTGGACCATAATAGCTCTGAGATTGTCAAATTACAGAACTTTTTAGCAGAAGTTTCAAAAATCATGAATATGAAAGAAAAATAATGAAAAAAGGGTTCTGTTGCAAAGTTTTCTGATAAGTCTATTTTAGTGTAAAATGAATAAAAATGACAGCGAGGGTATATCAATGAACTATTTTAAAGGTAAACAATTTCAAAAAGATGTGATTATTGTCGCTGTTGGTTATTATCTACGTTACAATCTAAGCTATCGTGAAATTCAAGAACTCCTTTATGATCGTGGGATTAACGTTTGTCACACAACTATTTATCGTTGGTTACAAGAATACAGTAAAGTCCTCTATCATCTCTGGAAAAAGAAAAATAGACAGTCCTTCTATTCGTGGAAAATGGATGAAACTTATATCAAAATCAAAGGTCGTTGGCATTATCTCTATCGTGCAATTGATGCGGATGGATTGACTTTAGACATCTGGCTACGCAAGAAACGGGATACTCAAGCTGCTTATGCGTTCTTGAAACGACTCCATAAACAGTTTGGTCAACCAAGAGTAATTGTCACGGATAAAGCGCCCTCTATTGGTTCTGCATTTAGAAAGTTACAGAGTAACGGTTTATATACTAAGACAGAGCATCGAACCGTGAAGTATCTCAATAACCTCATTGAGCAAGACCATCGACCAATCAAACGACGCAATAAATTTTATCGAAGTCTACGAACTGCCTCAACCACGATTAAGGGCATGGAAACAATTCGAGGAATATACAAAAAGAACCGAAGAAATGGAACGCTCTTCGGATTTTCGGTATCTACTGAGATTAAGGTCTTAATGGGAATATTAGCTTAAAAACAAGAAGGATTATAAACCTTGTATTTGATTTTTAAACTTTGCAACAGAACCAGAAAGACTACTCATTTGTGAGTAGTCTTTCTTATCTATCTAGTTATTAATTCTTTATTCAAATACAATTTATATTATTTATATTTTTCTAGAGAAAATGTTACTCCAAATCTAATTTGATGCTGTATTTTAACGGATTATTTCGACTTCACGTTGAGATGCTCCATTAACCAGTCTTACTTTATTTTCTCCAAAAAGTTTGATTAATTTATCAAAATCTGCACTCTTTGCAAATTTTTCATTATTTTTTCGATTCTTTTTAGCATTTTTGGTGGATTTTAACGAAATATAAATTTCTCTTCCTTTTTCATTATTTGGAATAAAATTAGTTTGTTCTAATATAATATTCTCAATTTCCTTTTTTGACTTTGCCATTGAAACAGCACTCCTTCATAAAATAATTACATTAAATATCATATCATAATAGCCTTGATTTTTTAAATATTTTTTTTTTACC
>NZ_BCVK01000100.1 GCF_001591705.1 Lactococcus cremoris subsp. cremoris NBRC 100676
TAAGGATAATAACAATACTTAATCCCAAAGTTAAAACAGATAGCCAGTAATTGCTATTGTGCCAACTTTTTCTATAATGTACGACAAGATAAAAAGAAATCGCAATTAGCAGATAAGGAATCACTAAATAAAAAATTAAAAGAAGGATGATTAAATTTGTCAGTAAATACTGTGAAAAATATATGCCGAGCATACTAAGGATATAGAGAAGACCAGTAATTCGGAAGTAAATTTTAAAACGCCCTCGATAAACCGTAAAGTCAAATTTATTTAGAAGACAAGACAAAAGCAACAAAAGTAAAATTAAAAGATAAAGAAAAATTTCAAGCACAATCATTTTCTTACTACCTTTCTATCAGAAACATTTGATGGTAGCGCAGATATTTTTTGAAGTGCACTACATACTCCATTTCCGCTTTTAAAATTTCGTTTCATTATTTAATTATTTCTCATTTCGTGTACAAAAAATCACAATGAACCAACAAACCAAAAGAAACCATCCATAATTAATAACAAATTGACAAATCCATTGATAGCAACCAGAATATAACCCAGATGCTTGCGCTCATGAAAATATCTTTTCAAAATAGCAATCGCATTCCAAAGAAATAAAATGGGGGCACACAGATAAAATAAAATTAGAATTGCCATCAAATAATCTGTCAAGGTCATAGAATTAGACGCATTTCCAGTTAAAGAAACATAATTTGCTAGAAAAGTCACTGCATATACAGCCCCACCTATCTTGAAAAGTCTTTGATAAAATTTTGCCTGGTCTCCGGTAAAATTATAATTTGTGAAGAAATATAAAAGAATAAGAATAATTGGTAAAACAAAAGCGGCATAATAAACAATATCGTCAACCATCATGGCTGAACCTCCAATCCAAAATCATACAATCTCATCTAAATCAATACTATATTTAATCACTTCTTCAGTAAGTCAAATTAACATCACATATTATAAAAAGTAGTTAAATTATAAATTATCCAAATCAAATTTATAAGACAAGGAACAAAGAGCAGGAGAGTAAAACGATAGCTCTTCTCTCTTTTACTTGCTCTGTATTTTACTGTCAAATAAGAAAGAAAGATGAAAAAGATAACCGGAGTAAACATCAACCAACGCGATAATCCTGATAATATTTCCCAACGGGTATTTCCGATTGAAAGAGTCCCCAAATAAGAGGATAAGAAATAAAGAATAGAGATAACGCGAAAGACGTATTTGACAATATTTTGCGTTATTTTCTCCTCGACATAGCTAAAATTTGATAGAAAACTAAAGATAATGTAGGGTAAATAGATAAAAATGAGGGGGATTACTAAGTCAATCATTTTGCAACGCCTCCAAAAATAGACATATGATGATAAGTTCGAGGCATTTTTTGTATTGTGCTACAAGCTCCTGAATTAGGTTTACAAAAAGGATTTTTTGTACTATCTTTCTTACAAGTAGCTAAATAAAGAGGAATATTTGTCACAACATTTTGACAGTCACTTCCCATAAAATCAATCCAAAATCTTGGATCTGCTTTATTATGATGAATATTATCCGTCCCAAAAGCATTAAAATCATTGCAGCCCACTTTTTCTCCAACTCTATATTTTCTTACCACGCCATTGCTAAGAAGATTAAAAGATAATGGAGTGAGTTTAATAGTTGAAGTGTCCTGATTTTGTGGACTAACATCTTCGGGCATTGAATTACCGTTAACCATATCCATTTGATTGACCACTTCATTAACATCTATTGTTTGATTTACTATTACAGTTTTTGTTTTAGCGAATGGAGTTCGTATTTTTACAGAATCACTATTTTTTCCATCAATATTACTTCGAATAGTAGGAGCACTTGCAGAATCAGATGCTGTGATATTAGTTACTATATTCGAGGTAACTTTAGCAATCACTTTACCGTTTACATCCGTTTGATAGGTTTGATTATCAATGACAAACTGCTGATTAGCCGAATAAATTTGTTTTATAAGGTTCTCTCCACTTTCGGATAATTTCCAACCATTTTCCTTGTATGCTGAGATTACTTCTTGTTTGCTTTCTGAAGTAAGACCAGAAAGAGAAATTTTTGCATCCGAATTTGTCTTGATAACTAGATTTGTCTGTGGCAACCCTTGCACGATATGCTCCGCCTTAGCCGGTAAGTTGACCACACTAAATCCCACAAGGGCAATCAGTCCAATAGCAATAATCAATGAGCCCTGACTTTGAGAACGAGAACTTATACGCCCCTTCTTTGAGGGCATGAGATCTAGTCCAAGAAAAGCCAAAAACAAAATATCTGAAACTATCTCGGCCGGAAAATTATTAAATCCTCCCAAAATACTACTAACTGGAGAAAGGAGCCAAATCCATGGACTTAACCCTGTGTCTCGAACGCGCCTAATACCAAGATTTGATGTTGGAATGAGCGTCGCTAACGACCACAAAATAAGCAAACTTCCGAAAATATAAGTCGCAACATTGAAACCCTCAAAGTCAAACGACAAAACGACTGTGGCCCCTGTTGTAACTATATATAACAAGATGAGTGTGAGCGCAATGGCTAGATTCATAATAAAAACCCACCAAAAACTCTTACGTGTCGTACGCCCCGACCAATTAAAATATTGTTTCCAATATTCGATGTAGACTTGAATCATAATGATTGCCTTTGTTTGTAGCAATAAGTATCTTACACTTTTGTTAAGCAAACGCTCTCTTTAGTTTGATAAGTTTATTATAACTCTATTAATTTCCATTGCAAACTTATTTTACAAAATAATTTCATTTTGGTGTATTTTATAACATCACAGATATATTATATAGAATAAATAAAAAAGAAGCGGGATTATGTAGTGACCCCCAAAATATAGACTTTTCAAATCTATATTTCGGAGGTCTTTTCTTATGGTCAAATATTCCATAGAATTAAAACAACGCGTTATTCAAGATTATTTATCTGGCAAGGGAGGCTCTACCTATCTTGCTAAACTGCACAACGTAGGTTCATCTAGTCAGGTTAGACGCTGGATTCGCAATTATCGAGCAGAGGGACTTCCTACAGCTCACTCCAAAGTCAATAAAAATTATTCTATGGAGTTGAAAGAAAATGA
>NZ_BCVK01000101.1 GCF_001591705.1 Lactococcus cremoris subsp. cremoris NBRC 100676
TTACTGACGACGAACCAGATTTTACAAAATTATTTAAAAAATAAGCGCTGACGCATTTGTCAGTGCTTATTTTTTCAGAAGATAGCCGTTGGCACTTTAGCGCTTACGGATATACTCAAATGTCCATCAGTAACTTTTAAATTAATTTTTCTTTATGAATTTGTTCAAAAGTTTTTTCACCATCATTGAGTTTTTCCCAAATGACAACTTGTCCTTGTTTTCGAGATTTTGGTACATCGATAATCCGCTGATTTGATGACCCACGGAATTGGAGCATTAAGTTTTTCTTTGATAATTCAAAACGACCGTCAACTAAAATATCTAACAAATCAAGCATTTCTAATTTGTCATCTGTTTCAAGCAACATCTCTTCCCATGTATAACCTGTCCATGACCAAATATCTTTATCCGGTAACTCACGACGAATCCGTTTGAGCAAAGGAATCAAAAATGTCGTATTCAAGAAAGGTTCCCCACCAAGAAGCGTCAGTCCTTGGACATAAGGCTCGGCAAGGTCAGCCATAATTTTATCTTCAAGCTCTTTGGTATAGGGCGTTCCATAACGAAATGACCAAGTGGCTTGATTATAGCAGCCCTCGCAATGAAACATACAGCCACTCACATAAAGTGAGCAGCGCACCCCTTCACCATCAACGAAATTGAAGGGTTTATAATCTGCAATATAATTTTGTGAGAGTTCATCAGCTCTCCATTCTCCTGGTTTTGGATTGTTCATACTTATTTCTCCGCAAAATATTTTGATTTCGCTTCGTCAACTTCGACTGAATCAATTAAATTTCCATCGTTCAAAGCTCCGACAGAACCATTCATATGTTTTACACGTGATGAAATTTCTTTGTGACGACCATGAACCATTGGACGTGCTTGCGGATTTCCAAGATATCCACAAGTTCTTTTGACAACGTCACAGGTTTTAGGATCATCATTGCCACATTGTGGACATTTAAATCCACGTTCCGTTGCCGCAAAATCTCCTTCAAAGCCACAAGCATAGCAGTGGTCAATTGGTGCATTTGTTCCAAGATATCCAATACGATCGTAGGCAAAGTCCCAAACTGCTTCAAGAGCTTTCGGATTTTGTTGAAGAACAGGATATTCACAGTAATGAATGAATCCACCATTGGCATAAACAGGATAGTCTTTTTCAAACTCTAATTTTTCAAATGGAGTTGGATTTTTACGCACATCATAATGGAAAGAATTAGTATAGTAATCTTTGTCAGTAATATCTGCAACTGAACCGAATTTTTCTTTATCCATTCGGCAGAAACGGTCAGTTAAACTTTCTGACGGTGTTGAGTAAACAGAATAATGATAACCAGAGGCTTTAGACCAATCTTCACAATCTTCATGCATTCGTTTCACAATTTCAATTGTAAAAGCTTTAGCTTCAGGATTATTTTCCCAAGTTGGGCCATAAAAAGTAGTCGCCACTTCATAAAGTCCAATGTAACCTAAACTTACAGTTGACCGTTCTTTATTGTACAATTCATCAACTGAACCTTCGGCATCAAGGCGTCCCAATGCACCATTCATAAAGAGAATAGGTGCATTTTTAGGTTGTGCTTCTTTAGCACGTTCAACACGAAAGGCAAGCGCATCATGAGCAATTTCAATTCTTTCATTGAAGTTTTCCCAGAATTTTTCTTTATTTCCAGCGGCTTCAAGAGCAATACGTGGAAGATTAACTGTAACAACTCCAAGATTATTACGTCCAGCAGTCACGTCATTCCCATTTTCATCTCTCCAGCCTTGCAAGAATGAACGACAACCCATTGAAGCTTTAAATGAACCTGTTAATTCAACAATTTTATCATAGCTCAAAATATCAGGGTACATCCGTTTTGTTGAACATTCAAGTGCAAGTTCTTTGATGTCATAGTTTGGTGTCCCTACTTCGAGGTTAAGCCCACGTTTGAGTGTGAAAATTAATTTAGGGAAAATGGCAGTACGGTGTTCTGAACCTAAACCACCAATCCGGACATTCAAAATTGCTTTTTGAATTTCACGCGCATACCAATCGTCTCCAAGACCAAAACCAACCGTTACAAAAGGCGTTTGACCATTTGAAGTAAACAAAGTATTAATTTCATATTCTAAAGATTGCATTGCATCATAGATATCTTTGGCTGTTTTTTCACGAGCATAAGCTTCTTGTTTTTCAGCACCATCAATCCATTTTTGTACATCTTTTAAATGTTTTTTATAATTTAATTTCGCGTAAGGCGCCAATACTTCATCGGCACGGTCAAATGAACAACCACCATATTGTGAACTAGCCACATTAGCGATGATTTGACTGGCTTGCGCAGTTGCTGTTTGAATTGATTTTGGCGAATCTACTTGCGCATTTCCAAGTTTAAAACCATTTTCAAACATATTTTTAAAGTCAATCAAACAACAGTTAGCCATTGTAGTAAATGGACTATAATCAAGGTCATGATAATGAATATCACCTTTTTGGTGAGCATTTGCCACTTGTGGCGGAAGAAGTTTCAATCCAATTGCTTTGGAAACCGCACCAGCTGTCAAATCACGTTGAGTATTGAAAACGTTAGAGTCTTTATTGGCATTTTCATTAACGACAGTTTGGTCGCGATTAATTAATTTTTCAATCGTAAAATTGATATCCGTTGCTTTGGTACGGGCCAAATCACGGTTAGCACGATAAGAGATATATTCTTCAGCCAATTGAGTTTCACCAGACTCAAGGAGTTCTTGCTCAACAATTGATTGAATTTCATAAATTTTGACATTTTCAGAAAAACGA
>NZ_BCVK01000102.1 GCF_001591705.1 Lactococcus cremoris subsp. cremoris NBRC 100676
GCTCTAATAATCAAAATCAACAAAATACATATACTTGTCGGAATAAGAAATCTGAAGCTTGTGAAGGGAGCAATTCCTAAGAATTTTGTCACGGGTTCAATGAAGTAAGTACCATAAAACAGTGCCGTCATTCCAGTAATAACTATTGCTCTGAATCGACTTAAGGGTCTACATAAGAGATAAAGAGAGAAGAGTTGAACACTTCCGATAATTAAAGTCACATCACTGATAAACTCTTTGTAATGAGTTACGACGTGTCCATTTGTGAAGCTTGTGTAGATTGGAAATTTATAGGCTAAGGCTAGCATAGCAAAGATAGCTACTCCAATAATTATCCCAGTCGGCAACGCATTATTTCTAATTTTTTGAAGAATATCTTCTTCGTTTCGCTTCTCATCTTTCTCTAGTACAAGTAGGGCACTAGGAATTCCAACAGTGAAAATCCCCATCATCATCAAATTTATTGACTCTAAAGGAAATAAATGATGTGTAATCAATAGAAGAACGGTCAGAGTAAAAGTATAGATTACTCGTAAAAGATTCATACTTGCCACTCGAGTAATATTATTGATTACCTTTCTTCCTTCTTTTAAAATGTCAGGCAAGACAGAGAAATCATTTTTTAAAAGAATAAATTGAGCCACTGATTTTGTTGCTTCATTTCCACTTCCTAAAGCAATCGGACAATCTGATTTTTTAAGAGCTAAAATATCATTGATTCCATCTCCAATCATCCCAACTGTATGTCCATTACTTTTAAGTGAAGCGATAATATCTCTTTTTCTTTCTGGTGTTATCCGACCAAAGATTGTTTTTTCCTCAACAATTTTTTTAAATTCTTTTTCATCATCAGGAAGTTCTGATAAGCCAACATAATCAGCTTCTAAACCTACTTCTTTTGCAATGAGTGAAACAGTTTTAGGGTGGTCTCCTAAAATAATTTTTATTTTAGTCCCTTGTTTTTCAAAATATTCTAGAATTCGTTTTGCTTCTTTTTTAGGCCTATCTTTTAACAAAATCAAGCAAACCAGACTATCTTTCTCGCTTGGTTTACTCTGTGATAAAGCAAGTATCCGGTATCCTTCATCTAGTGCTTTTTCAATATCAGCATTTTGTTTAGTTGTAAGTTCTTTTGCTACTAAATCAAAGGCACCAAGATTATAAGTACTTCCTCCTTTTAATTCAATCGATTGATACTTAGTTTCTGAGCTGAAAGGATGATAAGTTTCTAATTCAAAGTTACTTTTTTGACTCGTGTCAAAGTATTTTTTGAGCGCCTCCATTGATGCATTCTGTTCTTCATCCAAGGCAATGATAAATGACATGATTTTATCAACTTCTGGTTTTTCTTCTGCATAATAGAGGACTTGTTCAACATTCATCTGCCCTTCGGTAATGGTCCCTGTTTTATCTAAACAAAGAACATCAACTCTTGCTAATGTTTCAATTGCTGATAACTCTTGGGTCAAAACATTCATTCTTGAGAGCTTGATGACACCCAAAGCTAATGCAACTGAAGTTAAAAGAACTAACCCCTCAGGTATCAAACTAGTAATTGTTGCTGCTGTACCAATGATTGCTGTCTTTCTTTGTGGAATCACAGACAAATCTAAAGATGAAAATACAAATTGGTTCAAAAGCACTAAGATAGAAATTGGAATAATACCAATAACGATTATTTTTAGGATTTTATCAATTTGTTGTTGAATTTTTGACTTTGCTTTCTTTAAAACAGAAGCTTCTTTGGCCAATTTACTAATGAAAGTATGGTTCCCAACAGCCTGAACTTGTGCTTTTGCTGTTCCTTGCATAACCAAACTTCCAGAGTAGATAAAGTCACCAGTCTGCTTTTCAATAAAATCAGACTCTCCGGTAATCATGGATTCATCTACATCCATTCCATTTTCTAAACTTATCGCATCAACTGGAATCTGGTCTCCCTTTTTCAAACAAATTATATCATTTAAAACGAGTTCCTCTTTATGAATGCTTGCTTTTTCACCTTCTCTAATTACTTCTACTTTTTCTTGTTTGAGAAAAGAAAGCTTTTCAATAATTCGCTTGGCCTTGATTTCTTGATATATTCCGATAGAGGTATTTGAGATAATTGAAAAAATAAATAACATATTTTTATAAGAACCAATAACAAATAGCACAACTGCCAAGATGAGGTTGAGTAAGTTAAAGATGGTCATTGAATTTTTTATAATAATATCTTTATTTGAATTACCGACTTTGATTGTCGTTACATTTACGTTTCCAAGTTTTTTCTGTTCTTCTACTTCGGTATTTGTTAGTCCTTTGGTCATATTTACTTTATCCATTATCCCTTTTTCCTCCTAGACTAATATATATAATACAACATTTCACTATCTATACTTCTATCATACCTAAAATATTTATGATTATTCTTACATTTTTGAAAGTATTAAGGATTTACTATCTTTTTTAAATGGTTAAAATTTTATAAATCTACAAAGTTTAAGCTTTATTTCAAAAATTCTCAATTTTTCTATTAATGATTTATAGCATAATTGGTCAGGCAGAGTCAACAGCTTTCATTTTTTATAATTCTATAAAATAAAAAAAGCCTTCAAAGGCTGCTGTCTATCATTTGGATTATTTTATTTTCATGAGAAAGAC
>NZ_BCVK01000103.1 GCF_001591705.1 Lactococcus cremoris subsp. cremoris NBRC 100676
TTTTGGTTTTGTTTTTTGTTGCTATCGTAGTTTATTTGCTTTTTAAGGGCTCTATTTTTCGTTCTACGGCATTTTTATAATTTGCCAATATAATTTATCGATTTTTTATTAAAACGTCTCAAAATCGTTTCTGAGACGTTTTAGCGTTTATTTCGTTTAGTTATCGGCATAATCGTTAAAACAGGCGTTATCGTAGCGTAAAAGCCCTTGAGCGTAGCGTGGCTTTGCAGCGAAGATGTTGTCTGTTAGATTATGAAAGCCGATGACTGAATGAAATAATAAGCGCAGCGTCCTTCTATTTCGGTTGGAGGAGGCTCAAGGGAGTTTGAGGGAATGAAATTCCCTCATGGGTTTGATTTTAAAAATTGCTTGCAATTTTGCCGAGCGGTAGCGCTGGAAAATTTTTGAAAAAAATTTGGAATTTGGAAAAAAATGGGGGGAAAGGAAGCGAATTTTGCTTCCGTACTACGACCCCCCATTAAGTGCCGAGTGCCAATTTTTGTGCCAAAAACGCTCTATCCCAACTGGCTCAAGGGTTTGAGGGGTTTTTCAATCGCCAACGAATCGCCAACGTTTTCGCCAACGTTTTTTATAAATCTATATTTAAGTAGCTTTATTGTTGTTTTTATGATTACAAAGTGATACACTAATTTTATAAAATTATTTGATTGGAGTTTTTTAAATGGTGATTTCAGAATCGAAAAAAAGAGTTATGATTTCTCTGACAAAAGAGCAAGATAAAAAATTAACAGATATGGCGAAACAAAAAGGTTTTTCAAAATCTGCGGTTGCGGCGTTAGCTATAGAAGAATATGCAAGAAAGGAATCAGAACAAAAAAAATAAGCGAAAGCTCGCGTTTTTAGAAGGATACGAGTTTTCGCTACTTGTTTTTGATAAGGTAATTATATCATGGCTATTAAAAATACTAAAGCTAGAAATTTTGGATTTTTATTATATCCTGACTCAATTCCTAATGATTGGAAAGAAAAATTAGAGAGTTTGGGCGTATCTATGGCTGTCAGTCCTTTACACGATATGGACGAAAAAAAAGATAAAGATACATGGAATAGTAGTGATGTTATACGAAATGGAAAGCACTATAAAAAACCACACTATCACGTTATATATATTGCACGAAATCCTGTAACAATAGAAAGCGTTAGGAACAAGATTAAGCGAAAATTGGGGAATAGTTCAGTTGCTCATGTTGAGATACTTGATTATATTAAAGGTTCATATGAATATTTGACTCATGAATCAAAGGACGCTATTGCTAAGAATAAACATATATACGACAAAAAAGATATTTTGAACATTAATGATTTTGATATTGACCGCTATATAACACTTGATGAAAGCCAAAAAAGAGAATTGAAGAATTTACTTTTAGATATAGTGGATGACTATAATTTGGTAAATACAAAAGATTTAATGGCTTTTATTCGCCTTAGGGGAGCGGAGTTTGGAATTTTAAATACGAATGATGTAAAAGATATTGTTTCAACAAACTCTAGCGCCTTTAGATTATGGTTTGAGGGCAATTATCAGTGTGGATATAGAGCAAGTTATGCAAAGGTTCTTGATGCTGAAACGGGGGAAATAAAATGACAAACAAAGAAAAAGAGTTATTTGCTGAAAATGAGGAATTAAAAAAAGAAATTAAGGACTTAAAAGAGCGTATTGAAAGATACAGAGAAATGGAAGTTGAATTAAGTACAACAATAGATTTATTGAGAGGAGGGATTATTGAATAAATAAAAGCCCCCCTGACGAAAGTCGAAGGGGGGTTTTATTTTGGTTTGATGTTGCGATTAATAGCAATACGATTGCAATAAACAAAATGATCGATGCTGTTTGGCAAAAAAAGAAAAAGTGATTAATTTATATTTTATTTATGGCGCTAATTTATTAGCGCTTTTTTTGTTGTCGGCTAGCCGACTTCTGATACATTTTTTTAAGCACAAAAACCACCCAATTTTGGAGTGGTGTGTAAGTGCGCATTGTTCGAAAAATCGAACTATGATTTATTTTTGCTGTTGTATTTATTTTTCATCTTTTGGG
>NZ_BCVK01000104.1 GCF_001591705.1 Lactococcus cremoris subsp. cremoris NBRC 100676
TATGAAGCAAAAGAAAATCCTTTTCCCTAATTTTTCAAAACGTAGAAAAGTGATTGAGCGAGTTTTCTCTTTTTTGACAAATCTAGGAGCTGAGCGTTGTAAAAGTCGTTCGCCTCAAGGTTTTCAATTGAAATTAGAGATGATACTTTTAGCGTATTCTTTACTGTTAAAATCAGCTAAATCACTGGAACCAGAGACTTTAAGATATTCTATCGGGTATCAAGTCATGGCTAAATAATCAACTAGCAATTCGGGTAATAGTTGAATTAATTTGTAAAATAAATTATTATAATCATATGAATTAAAAAAAATAATTTGTTAATGCCATGTTTTAAGGATAAAATCAGATGTTTTCATTATTTGAGACTTTTATCGTTGTTTATGAAACTAAAAGTTTTACCTTAGCCGGAAAATATTTATTTATTTCACAACCTACTGTAACCGTGAGAATCAAAAAACTTGAAGAAGAATTAAAATCAACATTATTTCTAAGGGGAAAACACCAAGAAATCATTCCGACTGAAGCCGCAATATTATTTTATCCCAAAGCGATTGCCTATCTAAAAAAATGGGAGGAAGACCAAGCGGAGGTACAAAAGAAATCTCTTGCAAAACATCCTTTCAAAATCGGAGTTTCACATAGTGCTGCTTTAAGTATTATGCCAAGAATTTTTAAAGTATTTGAAGATGAGTTGGAACAATTGGATGTAGAAATTAATATGTATGACTCAGAAAAAGTATTTGAATTAGTTGCAAATCATGATTTGCATTTTGGAATCATTGAACGATTACTCATTAGTGATCAAACCGAAACCTTTCCTTTGTTTTTAGATGAGTTGGTCCTTGCTGGAAATACAGATTCAGAAACTTTCTTTACCAGAGAATCTGGTTCAGGAATTGGATATTATATCAAAAGATATCTCAAATCTGCTCCTTCTTCTAGAAGAAACATTGTTCGTATGAATAGTAATGAGATGATTATTTCCCATATCAAATCTGGTTTAGGTTCTTCTTTGATTTCTAAATCCTTTTTATCTGATGATATCCCTTATCAAGAACTTGGAAGTAATTATCATAGAGAGTTTTTAGGAGTTTCTTTTGATGAAGAAAAAGACCCCGTGATTCAAAAATTAATTAATAAAATAAAAAAAGAAACCGAAATTCGTTAGAAATAATAAAAATAAGAAACAGAAGCAAGCTGCTTCTGCTTTTTTGTTTTTATTATTTTTTTAATCATAACGATAAAATAAATTCATTTTACACATTGCAAAAATATAGATAAAATAATAATAGATTTTATAAAGGACATCAGAAAATTACTTTAAAAGGGGACTAGAATTGGCTTTTATAATCATTAGTTTTGTGATTTCTATCATTTTAATTTTATGCACTATGATTAGTTATCTATGGATTTTTAACAGATAGGTTTTATAAAAATATAGAAAAAATATTGATTAATAAAAAATCGAAAAGGAGATAAAAATGAAAATTACAAGTAGAAAAGTAGTCGTGATTGGAACAGGATTTGTCGGAACAAGTATTGCTTATTCAATGATTAATCGAGGGCTTATCAACGAGTTAGTTTTGATAGATGTCAATCAAGATAAAGCTGAGGGTGAGGCTTTAGATTTATTGGATGGCATATCTTGGGCTAAAGAAAATGTTATTGTAAGAGCTGGAAATTACAAGGATTGTGAAAATGCAGATATTGTCGTGATTACAGCTGGTGTGAACCAAAAACCTGGACAATCACGTTTAGATTTGGTCAATACAAATGCTAAAATTATGCGCTCAATCGTTACTCAAGTTATGGATTCAGGTTTTGATGGTATTTTTGTAATTGCTTCTAATCCTGTGGATATCCTTACCTATGTCGCTTGGGAAACTTCTGGTCTTGACCAATCTAGAATTGTCGGAACTGGTACAACTTTGGATACCACACGTTTTAGAAAGGAATTAGCCACAAAGCTGGAAATTGATCCACGGAGTGTTCACGGATATATTATTGGCGAACATGGCGATTCTGAAGTTGCAGTTTGGTCACACACGACGGTAGGTGGAAAACCTATTCTTGAATTTATTGTTAAAAATAAAAAAATTGGTCTTGAAGATTTGTCTAATTTATCAAATAAGGTTAAAAATGCTGCTTATGAAATTATTGATAAAAAACAAGCCACTTATTACGGAATCGGAATGAGTACAGCTAGAATTGTCAAAGCCATCTTAAATAATGAACAAGTCATTCTACCAGTTTCTGCCTATTTGCGTGGAGAATATGGTCAAGAAGGGGTCTTTACTGGTGTTCCATCTGTCGTAAATCAAAATGGTGTCAGAGAAATTATTGAACTCAATATGGATGCTTATGAAATGAAACAATTTGAAAAGTCTGTCAATCAACTTAAAGAAGTCATAGAATCTATTAAATAATCTAGTTAGGTTTTACAGCAGTAAAGGAAAATAAAATGGTCGCTCTACTCTTTTTAGTCATTGCTTCACTTTGGGGATTAATCTGGTTTAACATTAGTGAATCAGATTGATTAATAAGCTTCTTGCTAAAGTGAAAAATTTAGCTGATGGTAATAATTACCATAAAAAAA
>NZ_BCVK01000105.1 GCF_001591705.1 Lactococcus cremoris subsp. cremoris NBRC 100676
TGATATTCTGTTTTAGACAATAATTATAAATAACATTGTATAAAATCAATGAGGCATAATATTTATCTCTATACTTGGAATAGAACGTACTTCTTTGAAAAATAGCATTACATATAGTTAGTATAGTAATTATCTTTGTGCAGTATTTCAAAAATTATGCTTGTTTATAAGTAAGACACTAGGAGAATGTGTCCATGCGTGTGATACTTCTTCTAAATTAAACGAAGCTGTTTTAAATTTTATGTCCTCTTTGTTAACTAAATCATAGACCATTTTCAGATTTTCCTGCAAGTATTTTTGGAGAACACTTGCTGGAAAGCTTCCTATTCCTGAGCCAACTATCTGAATTTCTTTACTACGTAATAGTTGAGAGGGAATATTCGCAGTATTGTTAGCTAAACTCCCAACAGAGATATAAGTTATAGAACTGCCTAATCTAACTTTTAATAAGGAAGTCATAATAGCTTCAGCTGGTTGGCCCCATAGATAGTCCAGAATGATATCAAAAGGACTCTCTTTATAAGATTCAATAATCGCTTTTATAAGTTTATCATTATCTTGTTTCAAGTCTATAGTTACATCAGCACCTATCTCTTTTAGATATTCTAATTTTTTAGAGTCTCTTCCAGTAACAATAACAGTTTTTGCTCCACGAATTTTCGCCATTTGTACTGCCATAGCTCCCGTTCCCCCAGTCGCTCCATTGATGAAAACACAATCTCCAGACTTGATCCCTCCTTTAACCATAAGCGCTAAATCAGAACCTACTAGCGTATTTGGAATCGCAGCAGCTACACCATCATCAAGCCCTTTTGGTATAATGATTCCCCCCTTTTTCTTTATAATAGCTTTTTCAGCCATCATTCCTGTAATGCCCATCGTATAAATACGATCCCCTGCATCAGTAATTCCTACACCATCAGTACCAACAACACTAGGAAGTTTATCGAATTTTGTATAATGAGTGCCTGCTGCTTTAGATATGTCTAATTGCTTAATTGCTGAAGCAGTAGGATAAATGAGAGTTTCATCAGCTTTATGTACTACTGGATCAGGAAAATCTTGATATACCGGTAATTTTCCATATTTTGACAAGATAGCTGCTTTCATGTTTTTTTTCTCCTTTGTTTCTATCACTAATCATTTTATATTATATTAAATTTTGATTGACGACTTTATATTACTATTATTAGCAATGTACAAACACCTCAAATTATATAAAAAAATTTTTTTCTAATAAAAAGAATCATTGTTTTTTTATAATTCTTTAATATTTTGTATGAAAAAAACGTACGCATGATTAAAAAATAGTAATGCCATAAATAAAATTGTATGCTATACTTTAGAAAAATAAGGAGGATTTAGACTTATGGCAAATATTGTAATTTTGGATGGGTACGAACTTAACAACGATCTAGACTGGAGGAAACTAAAAAATTTAGGAAACTGTACTTTCTATAATCGTAGTCCTATTAATGATGATAAAGAAGTTTTGAAACGCATTGGAGATGCTGGTATTGTAATTACCCATAAAACTCCTTTGAATGACCATGTTATAAGTAATCTACCTAAACTAAAATATATTGGAATTATGGGGACAGGATATGATGTTGTTAATATACAGAGTGCTCACAGAAACAATGTTGTAGTTACTAACGTTCCAACTTATGCAAGTGATGCAGTTGCACAATTCACCTTTTCTTTGCTACTTGAAATTACAAGTCAAGTAGGATTACATAACCAACTTGTTCATAATAATAAATGGGCTGAGGCTCCCGATTTCACTTTCTGGGCTAAATCCTTATATGAATTAAAGGACAAGACACTAGGTTTGATTGGATATGGTCATATTGCTAAAAAAGTAGCAAAAATAGCTCATGCATTTTCAATGAATGTTATCTTTTATAATCATAAATCTAAAACTATACCCGAAAATTGGATAAAACAGGTACCGCTAGATGAACTTTTTGAGAGCTCTGATATTATTAGCTTACATGTTATTCAGACTCCAGATACAATTAACATGATAAATAAGAGAACCATCTCTAAAATGAAGCCAACAGTAATTATTTTGAATACATCCAGAGGAAAATTAATTAATGAACAAGATATAGCTGACGCACTTAATAGTGAAAACATCTATGCATTAGGAACTGATGTTGTCAGTAACGAGCCTATCCCTAAGAGTAATCCTTTGCTGGGTGCTAAAAATTGTTTTATTACTCCTCACATAGCATGGGCACCCTTGGAAACAAGGGAGAGATTACTGGAAATTACAATTACTAATCTGCAATCTTACTTGATAGGTAAAAAAAAGAACATAATTATATGAAGCATTTACCTCAACAAATTATATTAGTTTTCACTTCTTTGATAGTTTTCTTTTCATAATTC
>NZ_BCVK01000106.1 GCF_001591705.1 Lactococcus cremoris subsp. cremoris NBRC 100676
AATTTGCTGGCACTTATGTTTAAGGTACTCCATTAAACACATCTCTCTATTTTTGACCTTAAGACTATCTATACGGTATTATTAATTTGTATGTTTTAAATATTAACTTCTTAATCTATGAACATGCACCAAAAACTGCTTATCATTATGTGCTGTGATAGGTGGTTTTTTATATAAATCTTTTAAATATTAATTTTAATTAATAAACATTAAAAAAACCACTCTATATTAAAGTGCCCCTAATTTATGAATGGGAAGTGTGAGTTTCCTCTTGCTGGCTAAGTATATCATACTCTCTCATAATTGCAACTGAATATAAAAAAACTGAAGTCATGACTCCAGTTTTTGCACGATTTTCAGATACAATTATGC
The DNA here is from genome assembly GCF_001591705.1 of Lactococcus cremoris subsp. cremoris NBRC 100676. GTDB lineage: Bacteria > Bacillota > Bacilli > Lactobacillales > Streptococcaceae > Lactococcus > Lactococcus cremoris. Next base: position 373 of record NZ_BCVK01000106.1, read on the forward strand.
TTTTGTGATATTAACTGCTTGAGGTCCACGTTGACCTTCTTCAACATCAAATTCAACTTTTTGACCTTCATCAAGTGTTTTGAATCCATCAGATTGGATTGCTGAGAAGTGAGCGAACAAATCTTTACCTTCTTCTGAAGTGATAAAGCCAAATCCTTTATCTGCGTTAAACCATTTTACTGTTCCATTTGCCATAATATTTATTTCCTTTCGACAAAATTGTAAATCTCATTTTGCGAAAAGTGAATCTATAAAACATTTTACTCATGACAAAATTTACTTCTTCATAATAACACTAATTATAGTCAATGTCAAACTACTCTCCATTAATAAAATCCATGTCGTAGTGACATGGATTTTATGAACTGTAGGGAAAGCAACTAATCCTTCCCTCACTCAGTATAACATTTTAATTCGTTTTTGCAATAGCAATAAATAAAAAAGCAAAGGACACCCCATGCTTTAACTCATTTATCTTTTATGTACGTTTGAAGCATAACGTCCACGAGACGTCATTTTGATATCAAAAGTAACCTTTTGACCTTCATCGTATTTTTTAAAATCATTTCCTTGAATAGATAAGAGATAAGCAAACACATCTTGCATATCATCTGCCATAATAAAACCATAGCCTTTGTCAGCGTTAAACCAATTTATTGTTCCTTTATTCATGTAATACATCCTTTCGCATCATCTGTAAATCCTATTTTGCGAAAAAGTGCATTCCTAAAACATTTAAACTCGAGACAAAACCTACCTCTTAATAGTAACACCTATTCTTACCAAAGTCAAATTGGTCTATTTAAAACTTATTGATTTTCTTGTGATTCCCCAGATTTTCATGAGGATTTGCTTTAGCAAGTGTCAGGGTTTCTCTATCAACCACCCTGACATCATGGTTTTCTAATTCAACAACTAGTGCATACTTATAGAGATTAATATCTCCAGAAACGACTGTTGCTTGTTCCCCATTAGATAATGTAATTTTATCTCCTGTTTTCATTTTTCACTTCCATTCTAGGAGCTGCCTATTTCACGAAAAAATTTTTACTTAAGGGTGAGTTTTTTATAAGAAAAATAAGGGCTCCCTAAAGCCCTTAAAATATTGCGGGAATAGGATTTGAACCTATGACCTTCGGGTTATGAGCCCGACGAGCTACCTAACTGCTCCATCCCACTTCGCAAGTGTAACACTAATATCAGTTAAAGTCAATTTAACATTAGGATTCATAAATTATTTAAAAAATGTGTTACCTTATCCGAACATTAAGTTATTTCTTACATTAGTAAAGCTATCACTAGATATATCACTAAAATACTTACTACAAACCCAAAAAACAGTAGGCCTATGATCGCCTTTTTTTCTTTATTTTTATTCGTTAGATGCTCCATACTCTTATTATCAAACTGATTTTTGTTTATAGTTACACATTATTTAAAAAAGCTACCCCCATTTGAGTAGCTAATGATGAAGGTGTGGTGCTTTCGCTAAACCACCCATGAGCTAAGTATATCACTTTAATTCGAAATTACAATATCAACCAAAAAAATAGAAACCAATTTTGGCTTCTATTCCACAACAGATACTGTAATCTCATAAAATTAAGTATAGCACCTTGTTAAGCTCAATACTGATTATTAGTTTATAAAGAGAAAAACATATAGCTTAAAAGCATCAAACAAACTTAACATAATAAAAAGTCATTAATTCAATTCTTAATGACTCTTTAATTTATTTTTTGTGCAAATCTTCCAAAATAATATGCTTAGTTCCTTAACTTTATAAACTCAAAAATTCAATGAGATTAAATCGTAGCTATGATTTTATACCATAATTGCCCCAAATTTGTCCCAATTTATTTTTCAATTTAAGAGGTTTTCTATGAAACAGGTTTATAAAGGCTTATA
>NZ_BCVK01000107.1 GCF_001591705.1 Lactococcus cremoris subsp. cremoris NBRC 100676
TTTTTTTATATGTAAATCAGATAACTGAACAATCTTTATTTTTTCTTTAGAACTTCTATTTTCCAACTGATGTTGATTAACTACTAATCGGTAGGGCTCAATTTTAAAAGCATAATATAAGCCACCTAAGCAAGTGAGCATCAACAAAATGACTAGTGAAAACACTATTTTTATTATTTTCATATCTTTAGATTATATCATATTGTCTATTTCATAAATTTCAAACTAAAAAACGCCTTAAAGACGTCATTTTTATACATAAAAGGAAATCAGTCTAAAACTCATTGGATAGGTTTATATATTGCTTAAGTTCTGTACTTGTTCTTTTATCAAATCTCTAGTTTTTCTAAATTCTGTTAAAATGTCTGCCTCTGTTCCAACAACCCGAGCTGGATCTTGTAAGTCCCAATGTTCATGGCTCACTGATTTAGGAATCATTGGACACTTATCAAGAGCATCACCGCATAAAGTAATAATTAAATCACAGTCATTAAAATAAGTCATATCAATTAATTCTGATTTTTGAGCCGAAATATCAATGCCATCTTCTGCCATTACTGTTACCGCATGTGGATTTAAACCGTGTCTTTCTATTCCTGCGGAACGGACTTCCCAATCCTTTAAAAATACATGCCCATATCCTTCTGCTATTTGAGAACGACAAGAATTACCCGTACAAAGAAAATAAATTTTTTTCATCAACAAACCTCATTATTTTTTTATTCTTTCATTATATAATATTTGAGGCATATTTTTATTTTTAATTCCCTCTAAAATGTAAAAATCTCGTATCCCTTTTGGAACTTAAAATGAAAACCCACCATCTGGCGGGCATCTAAAGAAATCTTCATATAGGAAGAATAGTGATAAGCACCTAAAAATGGACAGGTGCTTAAGGAGGATGTGGGATTCGAACCCACGCACGCTTTTACACGCCTGACGGTTTTCAAGACCGTTCCCTTCAGCCAGACTTGGGTAATCCTCCAATTCATTAATTTATTATATCATTTTTACCTGAAAACAACAAAAACAAACCAATTGAGTAACAAAACAAATACAGTTATTTTAAATTTGTAGACAAAAGTTGTCAGCAAACTTTGTCAATAAAAAGGTTCTTACAAAAAAGTTCATAATATATAATTATGAACTTATCAATATCCCTTCTGATTTTATACTATTCACACAAGTAAAAAATGCCAGCAATTTGCTGACAGACATGTTTAAGAATTTCATTATAGCAGATCAAACTTAATTAGAAATCACTCAACTAGAAGCGTCCACATAGTATGTAAAAAAACTATGAATTTATTTTCACATACTAATTTATCACTTTATTTTTTAATAATTTTCTGAAGATGATTTGAATATAACTCCTTCATTTTCCCAGTCTACTTTTTTTGTAGACCACTGTTCTTTAAAGAAAACAAAAAAACTCTGACCAAAGTTAAAGTTTTTCTTTTACAATCAAGAATTTTTCTAACTCTTTTTCAATATCGACATCTAGTCTGTCTGAAAGCTCGATTAACCACCAAATATTTTCAGCTATTTTCCCTTCTAAAGTATAGGGCGTTTCGTCATAGTAACGTTCAAATTTAGTCATTACAAGTCGATTTAAATTACCGATGTCATTAGAAAGTGCCAATAGGTCTTCTTCTACACTCCATTTTTCACCATGGTTTTTTATTTCTAATTCATGATATCTCTTACGAATTTCAATGCTTCTCTCAAGTAACTCTTTTATTTCCATTTTTTTCTCCTAGTCTAAAGCAATTATAAACTTTTATATAAAAGTTTGCTCAAATTAGGAAGTGAGCTTAATTTCCATTTTTTATTTTTTATATTTTTGAAGGTCTGCTTTTTTAAAATATAGTTGTTGTGCTCCGTTAAATTTAACCAATATCCCTGATTTATTTTCAGAAATCACGCTACCAATAACCCCGGGATATTTTGTTTCTGGTAATAATACTAATTCTCCTACTTTATATTCCATAAGATAATTCACCTTTTCTATATCTGATATTTCTTTTAGTATAACATAAAAAATCCTAACCAAAATCAGGATATTAAGTAATTATTGGATAAATTTGACAGTAGTTCAATCACTAAATGTGTTTTTTTCACTTTTAGAGATAGGTCCTATCTGGTCATTTCAATGTTTTGATTATTCGTTTTTTTGCTTTTTGAATTACATAGAATACATTGTTTTTTCGCATTTTTTTCCGTATAATGAAAGTATTAAAAGGAGAA
>NZ_BCVK01000108.1 GCF_001591705.1 Lactococcus cremoris subsp. cremoris NBRC 100676
AATAGCAGGCTCTTTTTTATAAATTAATTAATGCGTAACATTATTTTTTAGTAACATGACTAGCTATTTTAAAAATTATTTTTGCTTATAAACTTAAATAAGATTTATTTGAAAGAAGGTAATCGCCATTTGCTTGTTTAACAAATGTTAAGCTTACATATTGATAGACTCCACTGTTGAAATCAGAATTACTATAGAGTACATTTTTAGATGAGTAGCTGCCATTTTCGTATATAGTTACATCGGAAGGAATATCGTGTGCAGCAATGATAGCATTATAATTTACGCCACCTTTACCATCAGAATCACCTACAGTTAACGCACGATATTGAGCAAGAGTCCAGTTAAACTTAGTCACAGCGTTCCATGCAGTAGAACCAAATTTCCAGCCATTATTTAATAATGATTGTTGTTCAAATGAATTAGGAGTGTAGTTGTGGGAACCTGATTGAGCGTTAGGATTGTAGGCAACATAGACAGATGCTTTTCCTCCTGAGTAGAAGACTGGTTTCCCATTTCCATCCCACTTCCAACCTTTGTTTACAAGAGATTGAGCTTCGTATTTACTTCTTGTGTAATAGTGGTCTCCACCCTTAGCATGAGGGTTATAAACACGATAAACAGGAGAATTACTGTATGATGGTGCTACCCATCCGATTCCTTCGTTATTCCAACCTGCAATAATAGCATTCAATTGCTCTGTGCGACTTTGGGTATAAAAGTGTTCACCAGTATTCTTGTTATAGAGGCGATAAATGCTGGTGGTTTGTTCAGCAGCACTAACCTCTTGAGCTACTGCGACAGTACCTAATGCAAGTGTGGATGCAATTAGGACTTGAATAGTATTAAATTTCATATAAATTCTCCTACCAGCTTTTAGTAAGAATCAGGGTTTGCTCGCTGTTTTAATGTTTTAATCCATCCTTACGCTCCAAAGATAGAATGGAATTTTTCTACAAATAATTAATTCCAGATAGCCGAAGATTTTACTTCATCATCGATATGTAAAACTCCATATTGTGCTTGTTCAGGAGTAAAACGAGAGCCATATTCAGAGGTTAATTGATCAATAAGCGCTTGTCCAGTTAAATTTCCAGTTTCACGATATGACTTAGCACTAAGTATGGCAAGGTTGTTCCAATTGACTAATGGGTCAATTCTATTGATTGCATTGTTTGCTTCATCAACTGTCATTTGTGAGCCATACTCAGAAGTTAATTGGTCATAGAGCCCTTGTTTACTCATATGTCCTGTATATAAATAACTAATTGCAGTTTTTGTTTGAGCTAACGAATTCCCAGTTAAACCATCAATAGCTTTTTCTTGAGCTGTCAGTACTTTAGAAGATGGCTTTGGTTTTTTTGTAGAACTTTGAGAAGTGACTTTAGTTTCTTCTTTTTTAGTTTCTGTAGTGGATACAGAAGTAGTTGATTTTTTAGATTCTTTTGCATCTGAATTACTTGGAATAGCTACACCAATAATAAATAGTAAGAAACCAACAATAAGTATAATCAAAGGTTGTTTCTTTGATTTCTTTTTAACCAGGTTAATAAAAAGCATCACAAGGCCAATTAAAAATGCTAATATGCCTATTACTCCAAAAAATGTGCTCATAAATATCCTCCTACCTAGCTTTTAACGAGATTCGAGATATTGCTCGTAGTTTATTGCTGTATAATATCTATCTTTTACGATATCTAGTAATATTTTTAGAAATTACTTGAACTATTTTAAGATTAATTTGATGTTATTCTTAAATCTTAGAGTCACTATTGTATAATTTAGACAAAGGACAAAAACATGCAAAAACGCTACTCAAAAGAATTTAAAGAAACCCTTATCGCCTTCTATCATTCTGGTCAATCCGTCACCCAGCTGTCTAAAGAATACGACGTGGCCCCTGCAACAATTTATAAATGGATAGACCTCTACTCTAAATCTAATGAAAGCTCCGTCTCTAAAGCTGATTTTCTAGAATTAAAAAGACAACTGGCTAAAGTTAAGGAAGAACGAGACATCTTAAAAAAAGTATTGACCATATTCGCCGAGAAAAAGAAGTGAGTGCTGCGGATATGGCTCAAACCATACAACCTTTAGCACTCAATGTCAGACTAAGCTGTCAACTCCTTGATGTTCCTGAATCAAGTTATTATGAACGGATTAACCGACATCCATCTAAAAC
>NZ_BCVK01000109.1 GCF_001591705.1 Lactococcus cremoris subsp. cremoris NBRC 100676
ATTAATAAATTTATATTTAATTTTAGCCCTACAAACAAAACTACCATTTTGATATCCTAGTATAGTATCTCCAATTTTTAAATTTTCCCATCATTTTTTGTTGCTTTTTCCAGCGACAGCTCCCCAATAATTTAAATTCTCAGAGTTAATCATGAGCTTTTGTTCTGAAGTAAAAAATTCTTCAATATTTTTATATTCAACTTTATTTACAATCGTTTTATCATAGTGAATTTGTGCTTCTTTACTACTTGCTGTAAACCAATAAAAAATTATATATCCTTCTTTTCTAAATCATTATACTTATCTTTTCTTCCTTTACTTTTTTCAGCAGGATAATTCTGACCATTCTTCTTTATCTTATCCCTAATAATATCCTCAACGCTTAATCCTAAATCATCAGCGAGCATCAATGAATAAATCATTACATCAGCTATTTCGTCTTTAATATTTTCTAAATCATCTGCTATTGCTTCTTCACTTGTTTTCCATTGAAAGTTTTCAAGTAGTTCTGATGCTTCTAAAGAAACCGATAAGGCTAAATCTTTAGCATTATGAAATTGTCTCCAGTCTCTTTCATCTCTAAATTCATTAATTTCTTTTATTAAATCATCCATTCTAAATTCCTCCTACAAACCTACTCGTTCTTTGAATAGTTTTTCTACATTCTTATCTTCAAAGTAAACAGCACACCCATCAATACCTCTTGATAGTAGTACATAGTAAATATTTAATATGTACTCTGTTAACTCAGACAGGCTAAATTCTTCCTTTAGCGGAGTACCACCAATATCTTTATAATTTTCTGATACAGCTACAATCTGCCCATTCTCTACGGTAATATCGTTACCTATGATAACTCCAGAATAATTTAAATCATAACCTTGAATCGCATGAATCGAACCTATTTCTTTTTCTGAATTTGGTTTCTTTACCCAATCCTCATAAGTCGAGTTCCATCTCTTTTGAATACCATCTTCATTCCAATCATATGGTAATTCTTCTGCTTTCTTACCTTTGTTCTCTTTCTTTTTAGTATTGGATGCCCATTCCCTACAATAACCAGCAATCACTCTATTTGTTGTTTTAGGATAAGCATGTGAGTGGTCATCCACATAATCAATAACATCTTTAAAAGTATCTACGATTTTAAAATAATCATCTTCGAAGACTTTTGAATTGAAGTTTTTATCATTACTTAATTGAAAGCCATATAAGATTCCTTTTAAGAAATCCTCTCCTGAAAAGTCTCCATTTCCGCCTATTCTAAATTGTTGCATTAACAATAGTTTTTTATAATCTTTTGTAAGATTTCTGATTTCTGAAGGTCTAATGTTTTGAGGTTTAATTCCTTGATATGGGTCATATAATAAAACCAAACCATCTGTTAATTCTTCAAGGAGTGTGATTTCTTCATCTCCTTCATTGAGATGTCTTCTTGCATTTGGATGTCCTTTACGATAATGTTGTTTCAATTTATGAGCTTCATCTACAATGATTACATCAAATCTCTTATCATTGTTCCTTGCATCGACTATAAGTTGTGAACCTGTTTTAACAGTTAATCTACCATTCAATCCGATTGATTTAAATATCAAATTAAACTGTCTTGTTAGGTTACCAGTAGTTATTAAGCCTATTCTTAAATCAAGATTTTTCTCAGCTAAAGAAAATGCTAGATTGGTAAAGAGAACAGATTTACCTGAGCCTGCTGGAGCCTCTACTAAGTATTTTTTGGCTACATCTTTTTCAATTTCATCACAAATTATTTTTTGTTTAGGTGATAACTGTTTAAATGGTGAATACTTAAATAGTAAACTCTCTCTTAATTCCTCAATATTAGGATTATCGACTAACCCCAACCAATGTAATTCATTACTCCATAATTTATAAAATACTTCAGTTAAAATTTCTTCTTTGTTTTTATAGACCAATTCAGTTTGACCATTATTTCCATTTGCAAATACAAATTTGGTTACATTTGATTCAGCAATCATATAGTTTAATAACAATGACTCTAAATCAAGAATCGATGATTTATCAAATAGGTTAGAATAAATAACTAAGCAATTTGTATATTCTTTGTAATCTACTTTGGGATTTGTTTCTCCTAGATGCTCGTTATGTCTTCTAGTAAAACCATTTGTTTCACCAACGTA
>NZ_BCVK01000110.1 GCF_001591705.1 Lactococcus cremoris subsp. cremoris NBRC 100676
TTGACCTATTTTTAGCATGCAGATGAATAGTGAGGTTAGAGCAGGTCATAAATAACGGTCATATTTAAAAGCTAAAATTGTACGTTTTATTCAATTACATACAAGCCTATTTAAGGGCTTTTTCTTTTATCCATGATAATTATTACTAACTCACGTTTAAAATCGCTTAAAAGGCAAACTATGAGCTTGTAGGACTATTCAAAGTGTTTAGACTAAACAAAGTAGCCACGACCGTTAGGGAGTTCTTTTTAGTGGCAGAATGTATCTAATATAAAATCAGAGTGTACAAGCGGAGCGACAAGAGCAACGCAGGGAGTTTAAATTTAGAACTTCAATTCAATGGTTTTGACTTTTTCTTTTGACCTTGATTTTAATTTTTGAAAAAAATAAAAAAAGGCGAAGCCTATATTAATTTATCATATATATTTTAATCTTTTGTTCTTTTGCGTGAAAAAAAAGTCAGTGTTTTCAAGGATGTACAGATTTTAATACCTAGAAAAAACAATGCTTATACCTAGAAAAAACAATGCTTATACCTAGAAAAAACAATGCTTATACCTAGAAAGATAATTGTGTTACTAGGCATATAATGATATAATAAAAGCATAGAGAAAATCTCGCTAAAGTTTCTTCTCTATGCTAGACCAAAATTACTCATAAGGAGCAACTTCTCATGGAAATTATATCAAAAAACGAACGTAACAGCAATGAAAGGACAGTGTGTTCTTTGAAAGAAATTGAGAAACGGAAAATTGTTGAACACAACGACTTAATCACAAGTGTTGCTAAAATGGATAAAACACCCTTAAAGATTTTTGAGTTAGCCGTGTCTTGTATTGATACTGAAAATCTACCTAAAGACAACACCATTTATTTGTCTAAAGAAGAATTGTTTACTTTTTTTGATGTATCGGATAATGGGAAACATAGTCGTTTTAAAGAAGCCATTTCAAAAATGCAAGAACAAGCATTTTTTGAAGTCAGAGAAGCAAAAAATAAAGGCTTTAAATTCAGACGGATACTACCCATTCCAACGGTTGAATGGACGGACTATGACGATAAGGTCATGATACGGTTTAATCAAGATATTATGCCTTATCTGATTGAGTTAAAGCAGAATTTCACGCAATATGCCTTATCTGACCTTATAGATTTAAACAGTAAGTACAGCATTATTCTTTATAAATGGTTGTCGATGAATTACAACCAGTACGAGCATTACAGTGCCAAAAGCGGACGGCGAGCGGAGCAAGTGGAATCCTACCGCAACCCCTCAATCACCGTCAAAGAATTGCGAGTAATCACTGATACTGTAAAAGACTACCCAAGATTTGATAATTTTGAAACATGGATATTAAAAAAACCAATCGAAGAAATTAACGCTCACACGCATTTTAACGTGACTTATGACAAGATTAAAAAAGGGCGTTCGATTGATAGCATAGTCTTTCATATTGAGAAGAAACGAACCGCAGATGATAACAGCTACAAGTTGGACGACCAAGCCTATATTGAGGACAAAAAACAAAAAGAAGAGACCGAAAAAGACCTTGTGTTTGAAGCTATGAAGAGTAAATATACTCAAATTTTATTAGAAAACATGCTGTTAAGCCCTTATGAAATGACGGACACCGCACTTATGGCAGGCTTACAAGCCCATGTTTACCCTCTTTATGACGAACTGAAAGACTTACGAGGATTGAATGGAGTCAAAGACCACTTGTCTTATGTCGCCAGCAAACAAGAAGACTATTCAAAACGTAATGTAGCGAAGTATCTCAAAAAAGCAATTGAGCAGTACTTACCAACAGTTAAAAGGCAGGATTTATCATGAGTGAAGAATTAAAAACGATAAAAGAGCTGGCGGACGAATTAGGTATTAGTAAAAAGTATTTACAAAACAAAATTAGTTATGAAAAAAAGAAACAAAATTTATCTATCGGAAATTGGAAAAAAATATCCGGAAAAAATACAATAGTATTATCTGACAAAGAACAAACATTAATAAAAAGTTGGTTAAACAGTCTAGAAGATAAGCAAGAAGATAAAGCAGACAGTCTAGAAGATAAGCAAGAAGATAAAGCAGACAGTCTAGAAGATAAGCAAG
>NZ_BCVK01000111.1 GCF_001591705.1 Lactococcus cremoris subsp. cremoris NBRC 100676
TAATTCTTATTTTTATAGAATGCTTTGCTGTAGATAAAATTATGAATAAATAAAGTAAAAAACACATCCTGACTTATAATACAGTTCATTAGGGTGTGTTTTTGCTAAGCGTTTAATAAAAAATTAGGAGCCATTGATGAAAAAAACTATAATCTTTATATTACATATTCCATTTATACTTCTCCTCTGGCTCTGTATAACGTCTCCCTTTTTTATAAAAAATAGTCTGCTTAATTCATCCTTTGGTCACATTTTTAAAGGAGTAGAAAATATTTCTCATAGTGGACCTCTAGCAACAGTTTTGTTGTTATTCGTCATACCTTTACTTTCACTCATTTCATGCTTATACCTTGCTTTTAAGAAAAACCAGAGCGGAAGAAAATATGTGATTTATATTTTGATGTCGTTATTTTCTCTTGTTTGCCTCTCAGTTTTTTCTGTTATTATGATAATAGGTTTAGGAAACTATTTATGAAAAAAGCCTCTACAAGCTAAATGGCTTGTAGAAGCTTTTTTTGTTATAATAATGGAGTAGAGTTTATGAACGGTAGCTTTGATTGGAGGTGGTGCTTATGATTATTTCGTGGGCAAAACCTCACAAAACATGAAAGGCGAAAATTTTTTGACTGTATTTCAGGCATTGAGTCTCATGATTGCATTTGCAACTTTGATGATTCTTGTCATTAATACGATTAACAAAAAATGACCGTTCATCTTAGCGGATAAGGTCATTTAGATAGTATTTGCTACCGTTCTTAAAACGGCTACATTGGACTTGTTACTAGCAAGTCCTTTTTTCTTTATCTTTATTTTATCACAACTTCCATTTTTTGTCATCTCGTTTATTTAAGAAAGAAAAAACGCTCTGACGAATCGTGTGTGAAATCAGAATGCTTTTTGCTTTTGTTTAAGACTCTCTAAAAATAACATAATTTTTGAAGATAAACAAATCTTATTTTCTATAAAAATATACTAAGTATTTTGATTAAAAACACTCTCATTTTCTCATGAATTTGCCATATTCGGCGATTTTTAGCCCTTTTTTATCACTCATAATATGAGAATCGCTTAACCGTGTGTTTTACGGTCGTTATAAGTGTACGAAAAATCTTAATTTTTCTGAAAAAAGCATTTTGAAAGCTACTTCTCCTAAAAAATATTTGCTCATCTGCCCGAATGCTCGATAAATTTATCTTCCACTAAAAATCGATGGTTCTGATAATTTTTATTCTTTTTGACTTCACCAATATACAAAGCTTCATAATCCAACAATTCACCTACAATATATTTTTTTGGCGCTCGACCAATAAAACTTCTATAATTTATTGATGACTGTTCAATAATTTCTAACCAGTCATCATCAGGTATCTCTTTTATTATTTCTCGTAATTTCATTTTAAAATATTCTTTCTGTCTAACACTTCAATTTGGAAGAACAAAAGAATTAAAGCCCCTGGGAGAGCAAATAAAAACTTTGAGCTAAAAAGTCAATAAATTGTTTTTCTGTCATCATTATTATTTGTTGTCCCCTTTGTTCAGCTTGTTTAGCTTCCGATAGTTTTTGTGAAGGGCGATATCCTTTTATTAAGTCAATAGGAAAGTAACCTGTAACAAGTCGAGTCGTATTTTTAGTCACAGAATTCTGATTATGTCCTTTTAAACCTGTAATGATTGATTGTGCTTGTTTCCTTATCATAGTTGTAAGTGTGCTAGTAAATACAAAATACTCATTTTCTAACATTCAAAACACCTCTGCTGTTCTTCTGAATGCACTCAATGCTCAACTTTTTTGACCTTCTATGAATCCAATCATATCAGAAAACAAATATGAAATTTAGAAGTATACCCTGTTGGCCTTATATAATTCCAGATATAAAAAAAGTACCTGAGTAATGTAGTGACCCCCAAAATATAGACTTTTCAAATCTATATTTCGGAGGTCTTTTCTTATGGTCAAATATTCCATAGAATTAAAACAACGCGTTATTCAAGATTATTTATCGAGCAGAGTGACTTCA
>NZ_BCVK01000112.1 GCF_001591705.1 Lactococcus cremoris subsp. cremoris NBRC 100676
TATAGTATAGTAAGTTTCTCTTAAATATTGCTAAAATTTGACTTTACTGAAACTAAAATCTAAGCGACTTGACAAATGAATGTTCATTTACTTAAAATATAAGTATGAGAAAAATTGATGAAAATAAAAAAGAAGCAATCACACAAGCTGTTTTTCAACTGACCAAGGAAGTAGGATTGGTCGGACTTTCAATTGCTAAGGTTGCTAAAATAGCCGGTGTTAGTCCGGCAACTATCTACGTCTACTATAAAGATAAGGCTGATATGTTAAGTCAAATTTTGATCGGAGTTAAAGATATTCTGGATGAAGGGCAAGAGGAAATTATCCTCTCTGTTTCTGACCCGCTTGAACAGTTCAAAAAATTACTTAGACATCTTATTGACAAGTGGACAACTTATCCCAAACATGCTATCTTTATGCGGGCAGCCCTTGAAAATCCAAGTGAAATAGCTCCCCATGGTATTGCTTATTCAAATAAACGGGCCGAGGTCATCGTCGCACTTTATGATCGTCTTCTTGACTCTGGTAAAATTAAACCTCTCTCCCAACATCTTCTAATCAGTTGGACTGCAGGCGGAATTATGAATAACTTACTTTACCATGCACAGATGGGTACCCAACCTGACGATGCTGAAATCCAACAAATGATTGAACTTTCTGTTGATGCCATTAAGAAAAACCTCTAAAAATTTTAGAGGTTTTTTTATAATTTAAAGTCTATTTTTATCGTAAAAAAATATATTATTTTAAAAAAAACTTTATACTTGACAAGTGAATGCTTATTCAGTTATAATCATTAAATAAAAATAAATGAACGTTCGTTTAACTAAAAAAGGAAAAATATTATGAAAACAGTTATCATCACAGGAGCCTCTAATGGAATGGGCTATAAAGCAGCCAAAGTCTTTGCAAGTAAAGGTTGGAAAGTATTCGCTGGTGCTCGACGTGTCGAAAAGATTCCGACCGATCAAAATATTGTCGGGCTAAAACTTGATGTCACAGATTCTGCTTCTAATCATGCTTTTATCGCTGAAATCCTGAAACAAACACAGCAAATCGACGTACTTATCAATAATGCTGGCTATGGTGAGTTTGGTCCAGCCGAAGAAATTCCAATGGAAAATGTCCGTAAGCAATTTGAAACGAATTTCTTTGGCGCTGTGGAGCTAACTCAGCTTGTTCTGCCTACGATGCGTGCTCAAAAATCTGGGCGAATTATTAATATTTCATCTATTGGTGGCGATTTGTATATGCCTTTGGGAAGTTATTATCATGCAACAAAAGCTGCTCTTCAACAATGGAGCGATGCACTGGATGTTGAAATCAAGGACTTTGGTGCACAATCAATCATTATACAACCTGGCGGAACTGCGTCCAGCTGGGGCGAGATTGCCATAGGAAATGCGCTTAAAAACTTGAAAAAAGATAGTTTTTATCAACCATTAGTTGAAAAGATACAAGGCGCACTTTCTGGTAATGCTTCCGTGGGGGCGACTTCTCTTGACCTTGCTGAACTTTTTTATAAAGCGGCAACTGACCAAAATCCAAAACGTCGTTATTTCAACTCATTTGGTGATCGACCAGTCGTTCATATTGCGCGAGCTCATCCAAGATTATTCAGTCGACTGGCTACTTTTATGCTTAATCGTGTCGCTAAAAAGAAAGCCTAAGCCTATCAACTGTATGACTTTGTAGTCATTCAATAAAAAGTTAATATATTAATTTCCCGAGATATAAGATTTAAAAAAATAAGCAGAAATCTAAAAAGCCCTTTAAAGGGCTATTATTCTATTCTTGTTCTTGTTTAACTGCTCGAAACATTTCATTATAACGTTCATCATCTTCTTGGTCATCTCTAGTTACTTTTACAATTGTGAATGCTGATGAGATAACTCCAACAGTTCCCATTAAATAATAGCCTTTAAAT
>NZ_BCVK01000113.1 GCF_001591705.1 Lactococcus cremoris subsp. cremoris NBRC 100676
AGTTTGGAAGGGTAGCGAAGAGGCTAAACGCGGCGGACTGTAAATCCGCTCCTTCGGGTTCGGGGGTTCGAATCCCTCCCCTTCCATTTGTTTTATACTTGTACGGGCATAGTATAAAGGTAGTACAAAGGTCTCCAAAACCTTTGGTGTGGGTTCAATTCCTGCTGCCCGTGTTTATAGTATGGCGGATGTGGTGAAGTGGTTAACACACCAGCTTGTGGCGCTGGCACTCGCGGGTTCGATTCCCGTCATCCGCCTATTTTATTGGGGTATAGCCAAGCGGTAAGGCAAGGGACTTTGACTCCCTCATGCGTTGGTTCGAATCCAGCTACCCCAGTTGTTATGTTTCGCCGAAGTGGCGGAATAGGCAGACGCGCCAGACTCAAAATCTGGTTCCTTCACGGGAGTGCCGGTTCGACCCCGGCCTTCGGCATAACATAAAAGCTAACTTTGCCTATTGTTAGCTTTTTTTATAGATATTTATAGTATTGATAAACAAAAAAGTACTGACTTTTATTAAAGTTAGTACTTTTTGTTTTAGTGAATATGCCTATTAACCTTAGTTAAAAAAATCGTAAAGCCTGAATGGAGACACTTGCTCCAATAAGGATGAAAATATATCCGATAATCAAGGATTTGAGGAAATTTCCATCCCCATGGACGATAAGGGGAATCAAAAATCCTACAAAGCATAGAATAGGGGTCCATGTCCTGGTCGCTAGATTATGCCAGGCTAGATAGAAAATTAATAGTGAAAGAATCGCGCCTATAGCTAGAAGTAAAACAAGTAGTGAAGAGTTGATTTCTGTTAGGTTTTTGTTTATCCAGAAGACGCCATGTTTTAGTATTTCATCCACCTTTCCTCGGTAAGTCCCATCAATATCATACCGTTGCCAATCTACTTTAAAAAATGTATGGTTAAAAATAATATAAATGATGGTAATAATTAGTGTAAGGATAGAATATAGAAATAAGATCCACCTTTTAAAAATATTTGGTTTATTTATAAAATTTTTCATAGTTCTCCTTTTTACATTATTTTTTAATAAGGTAATAGTTTAAAAAATGTGTCTAGTAGTTTGATTGCAGGTCCACCTAAGAGATTCACTGAGCTAAGGACAATCGCGCTTTCGATAAAATTATTTCTTTTTGAATAAACCCAAGTAATAATAAAAGAAAGAATGAGGTATGGAAGTATGTACCAGGAAGATCCTGTATGGACAA
Source organism: Lactococcus cremoris subsp. cremoris NBRC 100676 (assembly GCF_001591705.1). GTDB lineage: Bacteria > Bacillota > Bacilli > Lactobacillales > Streptococcaceae > Lactococcus > Lactococcus cremoris. The sequence continues at coordinate 1,225 of NZ_BCVK01000113.1, forward strand.
GAGCGAAAAGTACAGAAGAGATGATAAAGGCAACCTTTTTATTAGTTATTGAACCAAAAATATAACTTCTAAACAATAGCTCTTCCGAAAGTGGAACAATAATTCCTAAAATATATTTTTGACAAAGGATTGGTAGTTGGCCTAAAATATCCGACATACCAGTATCACTCGTCACGGAAGAAATAATTTGTGTTTTTAGGACAAGTACTGTTACTAGATAATTAATTGTTAAAGTGAAAAACACAATCCCCATTAGCCAAAAAATACGCTTTAAATCCCAGTCCTTAAGTGTATTTTTTAGATACCCAAGCTTCCAAGCAAATATAAAAATGAGTATTAATACCAAAGTCATTAATAGTGGGAAGGTCAAAGAAGAATTAGTATATAAAAAATCGGTAAAGAAAAAGATTCTTTTATTAAAGAAATAGGCAAAAACTAAAACAAGGGGATATTGATAAAGAATGTTTAATAAAAGAAAAAATAGAATTTCTAAAATATTAATTTTACCCGAATTGCTAGTTAATTTCATTGGAAAATAAATAAGTCGTGCTATCCTAATCTTAAAGCACTAAGCATTAGAAAGCGC
>NZ_BCVK01000114.1 GCF_001591705.1 Lactococcus cremoris subsp. cremoris NBRC 100676
GATACTGTCAATAATTATGTGTAAACACTCAAGTAGAGTTGAAGAATATTAATCAAATAAGCTTTCAAGTGTGTCAGCACATTGGCCAAACCCTTTATGGATGCGTTGACTTTGCTTGAAATTATAATCTTCAAACAAAGTAACTAAGTAACGTTCCAGAGCCTCCTCGTTAGGAAAAAGAACCTTCTTTTTCGTTTGACGTTTGATTTCTTTGTTAAGAGACTCAATGAGGTTTGTCGAATAAATGCTGTGCCAAATCTGGTAGGGAAACTGATAAAAAGTTAAAAGATTATCCGTATTCTCCAGACTTTCCATGACTTTCCTATACTTTGGTTTCCATTCGGCGATAAAGTTCTCTAAAGCTTGCACTGCCATTTCTAAATTTTCAGCACGATAAATCGTTTTAAATTGCTCCAGAATAACCGCTCTATCTGCTCGTTTCACTTTACTAGCTAGATTTCGACTAATATGAATTAAGCAACGTTGTTGTTTAGCTAATGGGTAAGCCTGACTGATAATCTGTTCAAGCCCCTTGAAGCCATCGGTCACTACAAGAGAAACCTGTTGGATTCCTTGGTTTTGAAGCTTGTCTAACAGGGTGGACCAAGAAGCATTGTTTTCATTTGGGGCGATTTCATATCCAAGAACAGCCTTCTGTCCTTCTGGTGTAATGCCAAGTGCGATATGAATACATTCTTTACTAACGGTTCCACGTCTTAATGGAAGATAGGTTCCGTCAAGAAATAAAACAGAGTAATTGGCTTCTAAGCTTCGCTCATGAAAAGTAGCGACATTCTCCTGAGTTGCTTTTGAGATATTAGAAATTGTGGCAGGACTATAGTGATGACCATACATTCGCTCGATGATATCACTAATTTCTCGAGTCGTTACACCGGTTTGATAGAGTTTGATAACCATCTCTTCCAAGTGGTCATCTCGACGTCCATAAGCGGGAAGCAAAGCTGGACTAAAGTTCCCATTACGATCTCTAGGAATGCTCAACTGAACAGTCCCATATTTGGTTTCAAATTGCCGTGAATAGCTTCCGTTACGACTATTCCCAGAATTATAGCCTACTTTATCGTAAGGTTCATACCCTAAAAAGGCTGATAACTCTGCTTGAAGCAGATCATTCATAGCAGTTTCAAGAGAAGTACGGAAAAATTCATCAATATCTTGCTTTTGGGCTAGGAAGTTAAGTAGTTCTGTGGTAAACTGAGTCATAGGAATAAATCTCTTTCTAGTAATGTTTCGCAACTCTACTATAACGGATTTATTCCTTTTTGTGTTTACACAACTTATTTTACACTACC
>NZ_BCVK01000115.1 GCF_001591705.1 Lactococcus cremoris subsp. cremoris NBRC 100676
AAAAAATTAGCATAGCTATAAACAAATATATAAAAAATACCATGTATCACATAGTATTTTTTTTCGATTACTTTTTTATATTTCTTGAATAGTTGGGCGAAACATGGTTATTTACAAACAATTGAATATAAATGGACAAAAGCGCGTGCAATATTCTAAATTAATTAATATTTGAAAACAAAGTTTAGAGTACATTTATATAAAGTATGTATTAATCCACCCAAATCTTTTTATCTACAAATATTTGAAATATTTGATAGTTGAACGAGTATAGTGGTAATAATATTTAGAAGTATTAGTTTACTTAACTTGGTAAAAACCCATCCCCCAGGTTATACTGAACTATTATTCAAACACTCTCGTTCAGACAATATTGGTTAATTCCAAATCAAAAAGAACGATACTAGTTTAAAAATAAATTTCTTTTTATATCTGTTTATTTTCTATTAGTCCTAATCTTGCTTCAACTTCGTCCATCAACATAGATTGTTTTTCGAGTTGTTCTTGCATTTCTTTTAAATTTTTAAGTGTATTCATAATTTTCTCCTCTTTATTTTAAATTCAGTTGTAAGTGATAGCCCTAGCGACTTACTTATACTCATACTCATATTCATTGACCATTTGATTATATAGCGCTTCCTGTTCCTTATCAGTCATATATTCTTGTGCTTCCTGTTCTTGCAATATCCATTCTATATCAATAAAATCATCTTGATTATAAAATTCTTCTTGTTCTAGTCTTTGTTCTGCCATATACCGTTCTAAGCCATCCAAATGTCTTTGTTTAGCTTCTGGGTCTTCCTCAACCGTATAAATCATCTTAGATTCAACAATCAGTTGAGAGAAAACTGAATCCATTACTTGAACATACAATCCGCTATGTACCAAACGATAGTAAACTTTCTCATTCATTTTTACTCTTTTTGTTTGTTCATGCTTGCTCTGTGAGCTATTTGCATTCTTCATGACACGATTATAGAAGCTTTCTCTTACCTTATCAATATCTCCTTCTCCACCAACTTGAATCTCATCAAAGATAGTAAACAGTCTGTAAGCATATTTAAATCCAAATTTTTCTTGAACTGCATTATCAACCTCTCTTTCTATTTCAATTATAGTTTTAACTTTGAAAACCTTAGTACGCATATCAGCTTTAAAATATTCATTTTTTAATTCTTTTTCTTTATTGTTTTCCACTTGAATTTTACTTGATAATTTATTTTTAAAAATCATGTATTCTTCATATCTTTCAACATCAATCTC
>NZ_BCVK01000116.1 GCF_001591705.1 Lactococcus cremoris subsp. cremoris NBRC 100676
AAGCGATTGTCAGGCGTTGGGTCAAAGCTTATAAAGAATTAGGGGCGGTTGGAATTCAGCGGAAAAGACAAAATACAGTTTATTCAACACAATTCAAACTTAATGCGGTAAACTTATATCTAACAAGTGAAAAGTCATATAGAGAACTAGCTCATGAATTGGGAATGAATAATCCGCCACTTCTTACACGATGGGTGTCAAATTATCGCAAAAAAGGGGAATTTGCCTTTTCTAATGTTCAGGGGCGACCTAGAAAAGAGTCTGAATTGCTTGAAATAAGTATTAAGAAAGCGAAAGATGTGGTGAATGAAACAGAGCAAGAACTTGCTAGGCTTCAAAACGACAATCTTAATTTAAGAATGGAAGTTGAATATTTAAAAGGGCTGAGGAGATTACGGCAGGAACAACACAAGAGGGAAAATCCCGAGTGGTCTGTGAACTCCGACGAGAATTCAAGTTCCCACTTAAGCAACTCTTAGCCATTTCTGAACTTTCTAAAGCAACTTATTACTACTGGGTCAATCGTTTTGAACGTCCTAATAAAGACGAAATGATTGAGCAAGTCATGCTTGAAATACGTCAAGAACACACTAATGCAGGGTATCGTCCAATGGTTGAGCTATTAAAACAACGTGGAATTTATGTTAATCACAAGAAAGTTCAGCGCTTGATGAAAAAACTTGGGCTTCGTGTGACTACTTTTTGGCATAAATCTCGTAAATATAACTCTTACAAAGGTAAAGTTGGGACTGTGGCTAAGAACAAGCTCCACAGACGATTTAACACTTCTATACCACATCAGAAGATAACGACAGACACCACTGAGTTCAAATATTACGATAAAGGGGTTCAAAAGAAGCTTTATCTCAACCCCTATCTTGACCTTTTCAACAACGAAGTGATTAGCTATGAAATCTCTAAACAACCAACCTATCAAGCTATTGCGACAGCACTTCAGGAGGCTTTAGAATTGACTTCTGATTGTCTCTATCGTCGTACTTTCCACTCTGACCAAGGGTGGGCATATCAGATGAAAAACTATGTCTTTAAGCTCAAATCACAAAAAATAATCCAATCTATGAGTC
>NZ_BCVK01000117.1 GCF_001591705.1 Lactococcus cremoris subsp. cremoris NBRC 100676
CGCCGATTGTAAAATTAAGCTAGACAAATAAAAAAGTCATTTGTGCTACACTCAAGATAGTTCCCGCAAAAGAATTATAAGGAGTGAAGACAAATGACCTATACCCATCTTACATCAAATGAACTTGCAATGATAGAGGCGTATTATAATAATCATCAATCTGTAGCCAAAACCGCAGTACTATTGAATAGATCTAGACAAACGATTCATAAAGTTTACCAATTTTTCAAAACAGGGCACAATGCTCTAGATTATTTCAATCAATACAAGAAGAATAAAACTCGCTGTGGCAGACGTCCTATTGTCTTATCAGATGAACAAACAGAATATATTCAAAAGAGGGTTGTTCAAGGTTGGACACCTGATGTGATTGTTGGCCGTGCAGAGTTTTCTATTTCTTGTTCTATGCGTACACTTTATCGTATGTTTAAACAAGGCGTATTTGAAGTGACTCACCTACCTATGAAAGGAAAACGTAAAGCCAACGGACACAAAGAGACTCGGGGAAAACAATCTTTTCGTCGATCACTTCGTGACAGAGGAAATGATTATTCTAAATTCAATCAAGAATTTGGCCACCTTGAAGGGGATACTATTGTGGGTAAAAAGCACAAAAGTGCTGTTATTACCCTCGTTGAGCGATTATCTAAAGTAATCATCACTCTTCAGCCAGAAGGCAGACGAGCTATAGATATTGAAAATCGTTTGAACCAATGGATGCAATCTGTACCTAAGCATCTATTCAAATCAATGACTTTTGATTGTGGAAAGGAATTTTCAAATTGGAAATCAATCAGTAATATCAATGATATTGATATCTATTTTGCAGATCCTGGTACACCATCACAAAGAGGGTTAAATGAAAACTCTAATGGTTTATTACGTAAAGATGGTTTACCAAAGCAAATGGATTTCAACGAAGTTGATGAATCTTTTATCCAATCTATTGCATCGAAAAGAAATAATATCCCTCGAAAATCATTAAACTATAAAACACCAATAGAAGTATTCTTGAGTCACATATGCAAAGAGGAATTGTCTAACTTAATTTGACAATTAATAAA
>NZ_BCVK01000118.1 GCF_001591705.1 Lactococcus cremoris subsp. cremoris NBRC 100676
ATAAAGGAAACTGTCAAGATAATTCAGTTATGGAGAATTTCTTTGGGCTACTTAAACAAGAAATTTACTACGGACATATCTTCTCGTCTTTCGAAGAACTTGAACAGGTTATTGTAATCTGGATTAGGTACTATAATACAAAACGAATCAAACAAAAATTGAACTGGATGAGTCCAATTCAATTTCGCTTGAATTACCAAGACAATTAAAAAAATCCAAGTATTTCTACTTGGATAAAAAGTCTAACTTTTGGGGTGCACATCAAACCTACCAAAGTCAGACGGTTCTTATTTTTTTGTGATTTTTTCAATCAACAAAACGATAAATGTAAGCAAACTAATTAGAAAACCGTAAGCTGCGATGACTAACATGGCTACATCCACCAATAAGGAGGCTCCTTTCCGTTGGATTTTGAACTTACATACATAAGCCTCACCTCACTTTCAAAGCCACCGTCTATTTAAACTTCTACTCGACTATTATAACAAAAAAAGCTTCTACAAGCCATTAGACTTGTAGAAGCTTTTTTCATAAATAGTTTCCTAAACCTATTATCATAATAACAGAAAAAACTGAGAGGCAAACAAGAGAAAATAGCGATATCAAAATATAAATCATATATTTTCTTCCGCTCTGGTTTTTCTTAAAAGCAAGGTATAAGCACGAAATGAGTGAAAGTAAAGGTATGACGAACAACAACAAAACTGTTGCTAGAGGTCCACTATGAGAAATATTTTCTACTCCTTTAAAAATGTGACCAAAGGATGAATTAAGCATACTATTTTCTATAAAAAAA
>NZ_BCVK01000119.1 GCF_001591705.1 Lactococcus cremoris subsp. cremoris NBRC 100676
TGTAGAATTAGTGCAAAGAACTTTAAATAAGGCCATTAAATCACAAGACTATCCAGAAGCTGTGATGCTTCATTGACTCACAGGAAAAAGCTCAGTGGTTTGCTCCATTTTGTTGGGAATGGACAAGGAATATAAGAGACAATGATGTTCAAATTCTAGAAGAAAATTTTACTAAACCTTGGAACCCAAAGGACGAACAATTTGAATGGTATTCTGAGATAAGGAAACATCATAAAGATAGAATTGGTTGTATCTACACAGCCCAAGGACTTGATTTTGATTAGGTTGGGTATATTTTTTGGGAAGATTTATCTTGGTCGCTAGAAAAAAATGAATGGATTGTTAATTTGAATAAAAGTCAGGATATCATTTTTATTAGAGAAATAGTTTAAAAATATGGAGGTCAATTAAAATATTTTGATAAAAATAATAAGTATTGGGTGGTTAATCGAAATGGTAGAGAATATAAATTAAATACTTTTATTGCTAAATTTGGAAATCCAGAAGAAGTAAAAGAACTTATTTTAAATACGTATCGAGTATTAATGACACGAGCAAGAAAAGGAATATATATTTGGTTTAAAGATAATAAAACAAAAGAAAAAGTAATGAAGTTTTTAAACTAATTGATGGAGTGAAGAAAATGTCGAGTTATAGAGTTATGAATTTAACGTTGAAAAATGGAGAAGTAGTAGATAAACTTGAAAAACTTCAAGTGAACGTTTTGGAGAATAATCCAGTTACTTATGTTTATTATAACCTTAAGAAGAAAAAGGTATAC
>NZ_BCVK01000120.1 GCF_001591705.1 Lactococcus cremoris subsp. cremoris NBRC 100676
ACGACTTATATGACTTATAATAGCACACTCCCAAAAGTTTTTGTTTATTTACTGACAACCATTGAGACGCTTTATCAAACGAGGGTTCCCCTTGAGGTTCAAAACCGAAAGAACGTCCATCTCGCAACATCAGGTTGCTTAGTTATCGCTTGTTACCTCTGGGGCGTACTGCATTTTAGTGAAACGCTTAAAGCTAAGCACCAACTTGCTCAAAGTTTATTTCCTAATTTCCTAGAATATTATCGCTTTGTCCGCCGTTGTAATGCCCTCTTACCGAGTATCCAAGTCATTCGCCAAGCACTCGTCTTTAAAGAGGTTGAAGGAATGAGTGTATCCATTATTGACAGCTTCCCCATTCCTTTGTGTCAGCCTATTCGTAATTTCAAAAGCAAAGGTCTTGGAGATTATGCAAATGTTGGCTACAATGCTACAAAGGGACAGTACTTCTATGGATGTAAATGTCATGCTTCAGTCAGTGAATCAGGCTATGTCATAGACTACACAATTACTCCTGCTTCAATGGCTGATAGTTCAATGACCGAGGAAGTGTTGAGTCAATTTGGGACACCAACAGTCCTTGGAGATATGGGATATTTAGGTCAGTCACTGCATGATAGGCTGGAATTAAAAGGAATTGATCTAATGACACCTGTCAGGAAGAACATGAAGCAAAAGAAAATCCTTTTCCCTAATTTTTCAAAACGTAGAAAAGTGATTGAGCGAGTTTTCTCTTTTTTGACAAATCTAGGAGCTGAGCGTTGTAAAAGTCGTT
>NZ_BCVK01000121.1 GCF_001591705.1 Lactococcus cremoris subsp. cremoris NBRC 100676
GGTTCTGTTGCAAAGTTTTCCAAAAAATCTATTTTAGTGTAAAATTGAGAAAAAAGACAGAGAGGACAGAGTAATGAATCATTTTAAAGGCAAACAATTCAAAAAAGACGTCATTATTGTCGCTGTTGGTTACTACCTGCGTTACAATCTAAGCTATCGTGAAGTTCAGGAATTGTTATATGATTGTGGAATAAATGTTTGTCATACTACGATTTATCGTTGGGTGCAAGAGTACAGCAAAGTCCTCTATGATCTTTGTAAGAAGAAAAATAGACAATCCTTCTATTCATGGAAAATGGACGAATCCTATATCAAAATTAAGGGACGTGGGCATTATCTTTATCGTGCAATTGATGCGGACGGCTTAACCTTAGATATCTGGTTACGAAAGAAACGGGATACGCAAGCAGCCTATGCTTTCTTAAAACGACTCCATAAACAGTTTGGTGAGCCCAAAGCAATTGTGACCGATAAAGCACCTTCTCTTGGCTCCGCCTTTAGAAAGTTACAGAGTGTGGGTTTATATACTAAGACAGATCACCGAACTGTGAAGTATCTTAACAATTTAATAGAACAAGACCATCGACCTATTAAACGACGGAATAAATTTTATCAAAGTCTCCGTACAGCCTCTTCCACGATTAAGGGCATGGAGACCCTTCGAGGAATATAT
>NZ_BCVK01000122.1 GCF_001591705.1 Lactococcus cremoris subsp. cremoris NBRC 100676
ATTTATTATCAGTTTACTTAGTCTGTTTCTTCCGTTTTTTCCAGCTACAAATAATAGCTTTGAAAGTATTAATCTTTTGGGTTTTCAATATGCTATAAAATATAACGTTGAATTATATTTTATCATCATAATTGTGCTACTGTTCAATTATTTCACGATGGCCAGTCAATATGTGAAATATAAAAGGGTAATTCCGGTTTTAATCACAATTACTGTCCTTTGTGCCTAGGGTGCTCTTTTGTTAAATCAAATTTTGATTGGGGGATTTCAAAGAGGAATGATAGTGTTAGAAACTTATCATTTAGGTTATTTTATCAGTTTCTCCTTGTTTTTAGTTTTTAATATTTTGGTTTATGTGGATGCTTATAGAAAGAGAGAATAGATAACTATAAAATCAAAGGAGAGTAAAAATGAGGATAAAAAAGATAAAAATTTGGCAAATGCTACTCATGTTCATCATCTGGCTAGGAACGATGTTTCTTCCAGCAACAGTTAATCAGAATAAATTGAATACGAACTTTGATTATAAAAAAAGTAGAGAAAATTTCTTTTATTTTCTTTTTCATCAGTTCCCTCTTTATAGTTTTATTTTGGGTTTGTTGTTACTTATCTCATTTTTTCTCATTTATT